>JANYDE010000104.1 GCA_025359915.1 Chamaesiphon sp. 336R_metabinner_41
GCAACTACTTCCCAAAACCGCTGTCAACTTATTGCTAGTAGAAATAGAGAGTAAACGAGATCTGCTGGCTTCTCAGGGGCTGGCGTTAGAATTAGTTTCGATTCAATTCTAGTATCTATGCATTGGTGCAAGATGTGAGTATGACTATCTCAAAGTCACAGGGGCAATGTCTCTCAATAATCTTGGGGCGATAGCTACCAGAAGTAGTGGTGCAGGAGAAGCTGGTAATGTCTCAATTGCTGCCTCACGAGTATCGGTTAATAACGGCGTGATTTTATCAGATGCAACTTCTGTTAGTGGTGGCAATATTACCTTAGTAATTAGCGATCTACTATTATTGAAAAATGGGAGTATAGTCGCAACGAATTCTGGTAGTACCCAGAAAAACGGGAATGGCGGCGATCTTACTATTGCCAGTCCCCTGATTGTCGCAACCATCGGCGACAACAATATCACTGCGAATGCCAATGGCGGGAGATGTGGTAACGTCAACATTACCAGTCAAGGCTTATTTGGCATCCAATATCGCGCTCAAGGTTCCCCATTAACTAGCGACATTACCGCCAGTTCTACTTTCGGACAAAATGGCAGCGTGAATATCAGCACCCCTGGTACAGATCCAGGGAAAGATAGTAACGAACTCCCAAAAGCAACTACCGATGCCAGCAAACAAATCTCGCAGGTATGTAGTGCCAGCAACCGCCAGAATAAATTAACTGTAACAGGGCGCGGTGGACTACCACCCAATGCTAACGATCCGTTGACTAGTGATGTCGTTTGGCAAGATGCTCGCGCTGCCAGCAGCCAGCCAGCCGTCAGTAGTGCGATAACCAATCTAGCCAAATTAGCACCTCCAGCAGTAGGTTGGGTCTTTGATGGCAAGGGGAAAGTTACGCTGGTTGCGGCCAGAACCCAGGGACAGCCTACGGGGACTAGTGTTGCTTGTCCGAAGATTGAGTAATAGATTAAAGGTAAGTACGAGCGCACTTACAGCACTCCCTCCGCAGAAGCTGAGAATGACTAAAATTCCTTGTTCAAACGTAGGAAAATAAATAAGCCCTATCAATAATCAATATGATATTAAACCGTTGTCTAATTCCAATTTGTTTGACAGTCACCACTGTCTTCATCGCTCCGCATCAAGTGGATGCGGCTCGTGAAGCTAGAGCGATTTTAGCCAGAGAAGTTGGCACTATCGCCAAAAAAACTGTAGTCAGAATTGAATCATCAGAAGGTGATTTTGGTTCGGGGGTGATTATTGGTCGGTCGGAAAAGGGAAATAAGAATATTTATACGATCTTGACCGCCGCACATGTCGTTCGGACTCCGAATACTAGTTATCGACTGATCACCCCGATTCCGCTGAATAGTTCGACTGAAACAAAAAGAATAACGATCGATCTAGATGCCAAAAACAATGTCAAAATATTACCAGATATTGACATGGCGGTAGTTTCGTTTGAGAGTAGTTATACTTTTGCGATCGGGACGCTGGGTAATTCAGCCGCTGTTGATGAAGGTAGTCCTGTCTATGTTGCGGGCTTTCCCAAACCAGGTAAAGCGATTAAGCGGATTGCGCTCCAATTTACTGGCGGGATGATTTCTTCCCGACTAGATGAAAGCGAGAATAGTCCTCCAGGCGGTAATAATGGCTACGATCTTTCTTATACAAATATTACTAGAGCGGGAATGAGTGGTGGTCCAGTATTTGATGCTGCTGGCCGAATTATTGCCATTCATGGTCAAGGAGATCGCAATAATCAAGCTCCAGGAGAAGAGACTACTAGTGGGGTCGCTAGTGATGAGAAAACAGGGTTTAATTTAGGGATTCCCATTCAAACTTTCTTGAAGTTGCAACCTCAATCGAGCGATATTGTTGGGGTCAGAGTTGATAAATCTCCGATGAATTATCAGCTAAGTGATAACTCTCGTACCATCGGCACAACCAACAAAAAATTTACCCGAAAGTTCAGAGTTAGAGCTGATGCTCCACCACTTTTTGATGTTACTAAAGTCAACGAAAAAACCTATGATTAATTAAACAAAAAAGGAGAAAGAATAATCTTTCTCCTTTTTTAATTAATTAGGACATATTCAGATCCCCGACTTCTCGGAGAAGTCAGGGATCTAACCCTTGTGCCCCAATGAAATAAACTAAAACCCATCCTTAGATCCGTTGGAAGATTTATTAATTGCAAAAGTTTTCCGTTCCCAATTGCCCAAATTTCGATCGGATTTTGGTTGAGAGTTAGTGCTTTCATTGACAGAACCGCTACCTTCTTCCGCAAAGGTAAAGAATTGTTCGATTACAGCTTCTGGATCCGCCGCATTTTCGGGTTTGAGCGTAAATAACATATTATTGCGATTGCATTTTTTGCCGCCATTTTGGAGTGCGCAGATGACTGGCTGGAAGTTGACAGTACCACTAGCTAGCTCTAACCCTTGGAAGGTACCGCCGTTGGCATTCGCAGCATTCTGGAGACGTTCTGAGACGACTTGGCAGCGTTTGGCATTGCTAAATTCTTTGCCAAAATAATTGCTCGTCCAAGTCATCATAACGGCTTGTCGATCGCCTTTTTTGACGACTGTTTTCAAATCTTGACACTGAACTTCGAGCTTGGATACAGATGCGGTAGTTGTTTCTTTAGTTATCTCTTTGGGTGTCTCTTTAGTTATCTCTTTGGGTGTCTCTTTAGTTATCTCTTTGGGTGTCTCTTTAGGTGTCTCCTTGGTGGTGACAGGTGCAGTGGTATCAATAATAGTGGGGAGTTGCGCTTGTACTAGTTGGGGGATCACGATTGCACTGAGAGTAGCAATACAGATTTGGAAGATTTGGTTGGTAATAGTAGGTTTCATCTTTAAATAAATAATAAGTAGTAAAATTGGTTTGATGTTAGTTATATCGATCGAGACACCCGATATGAAAAGATGGGATTGCCTGAGTTAGAAGCCTTTGTTAGAATCATCGGCTGGAGTAGATGCTGGAGTAGATGCTGGAGTGGCTGCGGTAGTTGATGGAGTAGATGCTGGAGCGGCTGGAGCGGCTGCTGGAGCGGCTGCTGGAACACTTTGAGTCTTTTGTTCGATCGTGCTGCTAGTACGTAACAACTGACGTTTGTTACTGTCGTAAGTATAGTAGCCAGCAGATATCGATTGAGTTGGTTGGAGGCAGACGGTATTGGAAACTCCATCGATACCATTGATAAAGACTAATCCTGGAGCGCAAAGAACCCGACTAACACCCCATTGTTTGAGCACGGGAGTTACTTTATCCTCAGACTGAGTAGCCGCAATCCGTAATTTTTCTCTTTCCAGTTCCATCTCAGCCGCAATCTTGGCTTTTTTGATTTCAGCATCAGCCAAAATTTCGGTGGCGCGATGGGGCGGATTGAGAATACCGGAGAGGATTCCAGCACCGATTCCAATGATATTGACATCTCCTGACGACAATTGAGCGGATGCTGGTAAGCTGGTCGATAAGGTGGTGACGATCGCTAGTAGTAAGCTGAGTTTAGTCCGGTTCATAATTGACGCTCCTTAGATATCTGAGCTATTTGCTTGTCTCTATTTATCTCTACGTTCGAGTTTGTTTTTTTATGCAGGTTGAGCTATCACTCGCCAACCATATTGGTTTCCGCTGTCTTGTCGCAGTTTGTTAAGAAAGAGGGGAGAGGGTAGATGTTAGATGCTCAGTACTAGCGGAAGCGGCTGATTAGACAAAAAAGACTCAAACAGTTATCTTTGGAGATAGCTGTTTGAGTGCTGAAGATTTGACTTATTTCTTAGGTAAAAAGTTTGGATCCAAAGCAGGAGTATAGATACTTTTAGATTTACCGACGTTAACATTAACATTACCTTTATCCATTAAACGGTCGGGAATCACCCCATTGTGACCAGCTCCACCACTAGATTGATTGCTAGTGCGGTTTTGATCTGCGCCATCTGCACCGACATAAGTTTGATTAGATTTATGCACATTTGCATTGCCGAGACAGTTAGGGTCGATTGATTGATTGACTTTATTTTGTTGAGATCCAGGTGCATCTTTGGATCCAGTTACCTTGACTTGAGTGCTGACATCGGCATTGACACAACCGAGCGCGTGAGTAGGAGCACTCATATTTGGTAGTAAAGCGACGGAGAAAAGAATGCTAGTGACTAAGATTTTTGCGTTCATGATGTACTCCTAAAAATATGATGATTAATTAAGATTGTAGATAGCTAAACTGGTGAGTGAAGTAAGTGCTAAAAGGAAAGTATTGAATTAAATTTTGCTGGTATCTGTATTTTTAATAACTATCCATTTCAGATTTACTGTTTGAATACTTACTGGTGGTATTTTTAGTGAGGAAATCGAATAGGAATAATGAGATCGTGCTAACAATTAGAGCTAAGATTTAGATAGATTTAAAGATCGACCGTTTCAAAATCCTAGCAGGTGGTTAGCGACGATCTTTTCGGTTCTTGCAGAATGCTGCGCGAATAGAACATAGTCCCCATCCAACTTCCAGCATATACTACTTAGATTTTTGAGCGTTGATGGCTTGTTGTGCTGCACTTTTAACATCGATGTTGCCAGAGCCAACAGTAGTAGTGTCGGCGTTGATTTTTTGACTGGTACCAGCAACATTTAGACCGTGTTTTTTCGATTTTTGGAGATTGATAATTTGTTGATTGGTTTCGGTGACGCTAACGTTGTCATGACCGATTGTGGTAGTGGTGAGATCCGCTTCTTGATGGTTGCCAGTAACGTTCTCCCCAGCAAAACTAGCAGATGGGAATAATGCGATCGCGCCGATGATTAATGCGAGTACTTTGCTGGATTTCATGATTGCTTGCTCCGAAGATTATAGTTAGTTGATTGTGTTTGAATTGGTCTGTGTCTGTCTCTAATTAACTATACGATTGACTCGTTAGTTTTATGCACGGTAGCTACTATTTAGCTTTTTGAACGTTGATGGCTTTTTGGGTTGCGCCCTTGACATCAACGTTGTGATCGCCAACAGTAGTAGTGTCAGCGTTGACTTTTTGACTGGTACCACCAACGTTTGCACCTTTCTTTTTAGCTTTCTGGAGATTGAGGATTTTTTGATTGGTTTCAGTGACGCTGACGTTGCCCTCACCAATGGTGGTAGTGTTGAGATTTGATTCTTGAGAATTGCCAGTAACGTTCTCCCCAGCAAAACTAGCAGATGGGAATAATGCGATTGCGCTGACGATTAATGCGAGTACTTTGCTGGATTTCATGATTGTTGGCTCCGAAGATTTATAGTTAGTTGACGGTATTTAAATTGGTCTGTGTCTGTCTCTAATTAACTATACGATTGACTCGTTAGTTTTATGCACGGTAGCTACTATTTAGCTTTTTGAGCGTTGATGGCTTGTTGTGCTGCGCTTTTGACATCGACGTTGCCAGAGCCAACAGTAGTAGTGTCAGCGTTGATTTTTTGGCTGGTACCAGCGACGTTGGCACCGTGCTTTTTAGACTTTTGGAGATTGAGAATTTGTTGATTGGTTTCGGTGACGCTAACGTTGCCATGACCGATGGTGGTAGTGTTGAGATTTGCTTCCTGACTGTTGCCGCTGACGTTTTCCCCAGCGAAACTAGCTGTTGGGAATAATGCGATTGCGCCGATGATTAGTGCGAGTACTTTGCTGGATTTCATGATTGCTGGCTCCGAAGATTTATAGTTAGTTGACGGTGTTTAAATTGGTCTGTGTCTGTCTCTAATTAACTCTACGATCTACTTTTTAGTTTTATGCACGGTAGATAATATCGCAGCCACCAAAGAGGTTCGGACAGTAAAACTAGTGCTAATACAAGCCCGACTGTCTTGTCTCGCTGTCTTGAAAAGGTGCTCTCGCAGGGGAAACCTCAAGAGCGCACTTTTTGCAAACCGTCGGGAAACCTCCAGATCTCGCTGTGACAAGATAGGAGAAGCCGCTTTTCCAAAAAGTCGGGTTTATGGCCTCACCGATATGGCGACTGCCATGATGGTTATGATGTTTGGTGAGACTAGATCCCCGACTTCTTGCGAGAAGTCGGGGATCTGAATCGACTGCTATGTTTAGAATTAAAAAGCGGTGCTTCTTAATTGCTGAACCCGATTTTTTGGCGGAGCTTGTCGTCCTGAAAATCGACTATTCTCGCTCAACGGCTGACTAGCTAAGTATCCCAGATCAATCGAATCGAGTAGATTTTGCCAGTCTTGGGTGAGTTCAGTATCTTGGGGTTTGGTGGAGCGCAGACTCGCTAATGTGGAGAACGCGTCATAAGACAAGCCATTGTTGGCATACAGCGAGACTTTTTCGGTGGAGGTTGCTCGATCGATCTGCTCGCTTAGATTACTATTGATCTCGATCCGTTGCACCCAACCATCGACAAACATCGGTCGTTGACCGCTCCGACAGTTCATGTTTAACTTGAGAAACCAGTGATAGGGTTTGTTCTCAGCTAATGGGGTGCTCGATTTTGGTAACACAATTCGCATTATGCCTGGATTCGCTGTGGGTGCAATGGTCGGATTTTGATAGACTATCTTTGTGTCTGTTGGATCTGACTCATCCTGAAGCGTAAAGGAGAGATCGACGATCGAGGTTTTGGCATAGGGAACGTAGAACAACAAAGTGGGATGCTCCATTCCCGTCAGACCCCAAATTTGATTGCCCTGTGGCGAGCGATATTCAGGTACGAGTGCTGTCAAAGGCTGAGAGACAGTCGGACAGGTATCTCGACTGGCGGCTGAGGAGCGATTGCCTGCGATACCTCGGTGCGGTGGCGGTGGCAGTTTGAGCTTAATTGGTGCCGCCATGACTCCACTCAAGTTCATTTGCAAGGTGATTGGGTATCCCAATAACCAGCCTAATATTAAGATGCTTACTCTACGGCCGATATTAAATTTCATGATTTATACTCCGATCGATTAATGTTGTAATCATGCCAGTCCCGACGATCGAGATTGCCATTGGCACGAATGGCAACCAATATCCCAATTGTAGTAAACCCAGACAAGTTCCTGTCAGGATGACGATCGCGCCAGCACCGATCGATCCTAAGTACATGGGACTCCGCACCGCACAAATCAGCAATCCACCACTCACAGCCACACCCCAGACCCAGAGCGCGTCGATCCAGCAGGGGAAACTCTGGATCAGTGGTCGCCCATCGATCGCCGCTGCGATTAACTGGCTGACCATTTGAGCTTGAACGACGACCCCAGGAATCGACTGAATCTCGCCCTTGTCGGTCGGATAAGGGACTGACAAACTATCGTGAAAACTCTGTGCAGTCGTGCCGATTAACACAATTCGATCCTTGAAGGTGTCCGCACTGATTCGTCCTTCCAGCACCTCTTTTAGCGTCACTCTGGGCGCAATCTCGATCGGGGTAGGAGTCGCCCGATAATTCAATAAAATCTGGTGGCCGAATGGCTCGACTTTCTGATAGCCACCACGGTGAGATTCTAGCGGCGCAAAGGTCAATTTTCCCAGCTTCCAGACATCATTTGGTAGATATTCTAACGCAATTCCTTTGGTTGCTAAGTAGCGTAGTGCCAATTGCACGCTCAAGGCATAGCGTGTCGCACAGAGCGAAGAGGGTGGGGGTTCGAGAGCGAGATAATGACGACGGACTACGCGATCTGGATCGAGCAGGACATCGCTAAAACCCAGGCTATCAGCGGCGAGTTCTGGTGGTGGTGCGACTCCAGGATCGCCAGTTTCCGCCTCGCTGACTTTGCATACCCCAACGAGATTGTTGTCACGCTGGCTAGTTTGCAGTAAATTGGTCAGTTCGGGTTCGCTCTTACTGACGGGATAATCTCGATAAATATCTAAACCAATGGCGAGGGGACGAGCTGCGGACAATTTTGCCAACAATTTTGCCAGAGATCGATCGGAGATCGAGCCGCGACGGGGTTCTTTGTCGTAAGTCTGAGCCTGAATATCGGCTTCGGTGATGGTAACGATTGAGATCCGTGCGTCGGGTTTTTCGGCAGGACGCGATCGCATCAAGAGATCGAAGGCACTCAGTTCCCAACTTTGGAGCATTCCCAGATAGCGAATGCCCATCACACAGCCAGTTACGGCAACACTAGCAACCATCGCCCACCTAATCCGCCCCAGCAATTTGGGCGGATTAGATGGGACGAGATCCTGCGGTTTTGCTGTTTTGCTGAGATTGCCGCGCAAGCTTTGCCAAGTTAGGGACGGAACGGCTGGGTTTTGAAAGACGATCGGCAACCAACTAGCGGCGGGAAATTCGCCCTCTAAGCCCTGCAAACTCTCTCGCGCTTGGCGCACAGAGGTATGCAATGATTCACCAGCGGCAAAGGTATTTAAGAACCGTTTGAGAAATTCCTGCGCCACTCGATCGGGTACTGGTTCACGCATGACGATCGATTGCGGCAGATGCAACTGCTCTAGCTCATACGCCAATCCCAAACCATCGCAGGAATTGAAGATCGTCAATTGTAGTCCTTTGGCGATCGCTCGTTGCAACCCAAACCGCAATTCTGCTAAGGTGAGACTTTCCGTAGGACTGAGATAAATTCGCCCCTGTTGGTGCTCGGTTTTGCTATGTCCGGCAAAGAATAATAAATCCCAAGCTTCCTCCCACAGTCGATCGTACACCTGTTGTCTGGTGGGTTCGACGAGGAATACGACATCGGCATTTGGCACTGCGGAAATCGCCAATCGATCGGCTTCCGTATCAATCCCTTGTCGATCGCCCAAAATCGCCAAAATCCGTACCTTGTCTGTAGTGCGATCTGGTAAAACGATCCGTTCCGATGGACTACTTACCACCAATTCAGCTTGGGGATAGCGATCGATAAAATCCCAAAAATGCCAGGGCAAACGATGCAAGCGAGGATCCGTTGTCCGTAGCAAAATCTCTACCGCCTCCTGCGGCATCAGCGTCTCACGCAACCGTTGTTCGATCGGCTGAAACTCGGAGGATGCCAACCAGCTCTGCAAAGCTGTTTTGAGCTGCCGTTCGCTATTTTTACAATTTTCAATTTGGACTAGCGTTCCAGTTCGCACGGAAATACTTTCCAAGGAAATCCGACTCACACCCAAACTTTGATAATAGTCCTGTTGCCATTGGGTAAATAACTGAATTAGATTGACTGCAATCGGCAATCCACCCGTCGCTTCAGTAAAAACTGGCGCGTTACCCTCACTAATTTCTAAGGTAACTCGAAACCCTTGTTCCAAAAATCCATCGCATCTTAATACAGCTCGTTTACTCATTAGATTTGTTTACTCCTTTTTTTAGGAGAGATGGGAGATGGGAGACTAGGAGACAACTGTACCCTTTACCCTTTAACCTTTCCCCTTTCCCCTTCCCTTCCCTTCCTTACATTTCAAAATTCTCAATCCGAGTTTCACCATCGCAAATAATTTCGATTTGAAACTGTTCGCCTGCGGTTGCTCGAAATTGGAATTGAATAGTTTCGGTGACAGTAGCACTAGCTTGCCCGATTTCGATACCATCGACGGTTAATAATCTCAAGCGAGTCAATCCTGGTAACTGTGTTCCGCCACCTGCGGGATGAATTTGCAAACCAATCCGAGCTTCGTTGTCATTAATTGGGGAAATACCAATTGCGAGGGCAATTTCTCCGGCGGCTAAGGAGTAAACTTTTGCTCGATATACATCGCTGGGAGCGGAATTTGTTCGATCTCCACTCCGAACAGCGGTGGCGATTTGTGGGGGTGACAATACTGCATCGAGAGATTGCCACATGGCACCAATTTGACCCTGGAGCCAACCGCTTAAGCGGGTGACTGCGGGAGTAGCCTCTAAGCCATTACGTTGCTGATAGAGACGTTGGTGTGACTCTGGTTGCTCGACGATCGCCGCCCATACTGCAAATGGTACTGACAAGCGGGGCAAGATTTCCGTGGTATCGCCGAGTCGCTCGATTAATGGGGTAATCCGATCGATTGCCAAGGTTGGAATCGGTGCAATGGCGGCTCTAGTTGTAGTAGCTGGATAGCGATCGTGAGTCAACCACAATCCATTCAAATCGGTATTCAGATTGTCGATATCTAGACAATAGGTGCGATCTTGAGGATCGTAAACACCTTGAGTTTTGAGTTGGTGATGTGTTGCATAGCCATAAATATTGATTTCCCCCCCATCGCTATCTACCTGCACCCCTAAATAATAATCCGCAGCCCAACTAGGAATATCTACCCATTCTTGGGAGACTTCTAATTCCGATCGATCCATCGCTTCAGTTGGAATCAAGGCGATCCTTGTCGTCCCCACAGTAATTACCGATCCGGCGACTATATCCCAATACATCGGCATTTGTGACGATGCAACCCAGGTGGTAGCGGTGGGGAGATACTCTGCCTTGAGCCAAGGTAGGATCGTGTCGAGGCATAGTTGATTGAGATAAGCATTCCATCTACCCCAGACGTGAGTATCGGTTTGGCTCTGCTTCCACACAGCGGCTTGTCTGTCTGGTAAGATTTCTAATGCCCAATCTGTAGGTTCGATGAATGCTGATAACATAGCTTTTCGGAGGTAGGTTTGCGGGGAAAGGGGAAAGACTAATGCCTAAACCCCGTAATTTAAGTCCTGTCTATCAACCACTCTTTCAGATTTGTGCTGATAATTTTTAATTCGTTTGGATCTGGAATTTTATTCAACAGGGATTCAATCCAAGTCAGTAAGGCTGCTAATAGCTGCGCTTCGGCTTTTTTGATCCGGCGCGAAACTGTCGGCTGACTGATTTTTAATCGATCTGACAATTCCTGCTGAGATAAACCATCCCGATAAAAGAGCTGGAGAATTTCTTGGAGTTCGGGGCTGAGAGCGGCTAAGGCTTCGGTGAGAACTTTGTGAAGTGCGGATTGTTGAGTGGTGCGACGATCGATTTCTTCCCGTTCGATCGCATCATCGAGCAAGGATTCGCTGGTACCATGAGTCAGGTCATCCTGAATTTCGCCACTTTCGGGCTTGCTGCGATTGAGAGAATCGATCGATGGATAGAGATAAGAGCGTGTCCATTTGGCTAATTTAGTTAGTCGGACTTCGATCTGTGTGGCGGTGAGAGTTACGCCAGGGACAACTAATTGAGCCTGACGTTTAGTATTATACAATTCGACGATCGCCTTCCAGACAGCCGGATCTGGCGGGGGCAATTTTTGAGAACTGCTTTCGGGTGGGACATATAGTGTCTTGAAACAGAACCAAGCAAATTGATACTGAGCGGCTTCCGGCTCGGTAATTCCGCCATTGAGCAGTACTTCGCCTACCCGTTTCTTACTGACTTTCCGCAACAATGACCAATCACTACAGACATCAGCAGCTTGTCGCTGACGCAGTAGATCCTTGAGTGCATTCATCAGCACCAGTTTGGCATAGGTTTTGAAACTACTACCGCGATCGATCGTAAAGCTCTTGAAGACGCGCGGAATCTCACTATTAGCAATCTGAAAATAATCCGCCAAAGTATACTGCGGCGATTGGAGTCGGCGCGTCATTTCTCGCGCAATCCAAAAACACACCTCCTGTAGATAAGCCGTCAGATGCGACTGAGCCAGGGGATGCTTGTCGTGCTGTCGATGCCAATGCGCCGCCCACACTCGATCGTCAGCCGCAGGCTGTGAGGTATTCGCCAACTGCTGCTTCATACTCCGCTGCAACCTCGGATCGTCGATCCAGCGGTGAAATCGATCGTCTTCTAATAATGCAAAGGTTGAGAATAGGTCGATTAATCGATCGCGAGGGCGCATAAAGAATTAAAAATTGAATAAAAAAAAGAACTAAATCGTATCAATGAATGTAAATCAGCCAATCTTCGATCGAACAGATGTGTTTGTCTAAATATAATTACGCGTCAATCGCAGATTAATTACGACAAATGGCTTGCTTTCAATTGTCAAAAAATATGTATTATTAATTTCAGATGGCGATCGCACAACTAACTATTATTTAGTATAACGCCAATCGTATTTAACTCAATTTTAGATTTTACATGGGTCAATAGCCGCGAACAGATTCAGCAGAGCCGACGGAAACCACAGTCCAAGACAATTACCGTGCGAAGGCAAACGCTCCGCTACCGTCAACGAGAAACAATAAAAAATTTGTACAAATTCGGGCGAATGACCATGATAAAAAATACTGCTTGTCAATCTTTCTTAACTTTAATTAGTATAAATTTTATTTCCCAAACTGTCTATGCTCAGACATATCAACCCACTAATCGCACTCCAGTAGCTGATAACACGCTTGGCACTCAAGTATTAGGTAATGGGAATAACTTCGACATTACGGGTGGTTTGACGAAAGGAAAAACTTTATTTCACAGTTTCACCGATTTTTCTGTACCGACGAATGGACAGGCTAATTTTCTCAATCCGGTGGGCAATCGGGATATTATTACGCGCGTGACTGGTGGTTTATTTTCGGATATTAATGGGACGCTCAATAGTAATGGTGCGAATTTCTTGCTGATCAATCCCAATGGCATCGTGTTTGGTACAAATGCACAGTTAAATGTGGGTAAGGCATTTGTAACGAGTACAGCGAATGGCATAAATTTAGTCGATGGGAGTGGGAGCCAGATTGTATTTGGGACTAATCCCAATGGCGATGCACCGTTATTAGCAATTAATCCGAATGTCTTATTTAGTGTCTCCAGCCTCGTAATGGGTGGCGGAAATGGACAGATTAGCAATTTTGGAACGCTGAAAACGACCAATGGTAGTCAATATATCGGGTTAATTGGTGGAAATGTCAATTTGAATGGTGGGAAGATTCTGGCTCCAGGTGGGAGAGTCGATATCGGCGGACTAAAAACGAATGGTACGGTGAGTATAAATAGTGGGGGGTTAGTATTTAATGGTGCTAACTTAACTAGAAGTGATATATCAATTACCAATGGATCTAGTGTCAGTGTCAGAGCAAATCAAACTCTAAATCCAGTCGATCCAGTTTTCTTTCCTAATGCAATCTCGCCAGGTAGTAGTAGTATTAATATTAGTGCGAATAAAATTGATCTTAGTAACTCTGGTAATCGATTTATTGCTAACCAAAATAATCCTATAAACAAAGATTTAGGGGGGTTAGATGCTGGTTTAGATGTGAATTTAGGATCTAAAACTGGAAAAGTTGGAAATATTAAACTCGACGCTACCGGAGATATTAACATCCAAAGATCGGCAATTTTTAATCTCGTCAGATCTGGTACCCAAGGTACTGGTGGCGGCATCAAAATCACGGGCAATAATATTACCATCACCAATAAATCAGAGCTATCGACTAATTTATCAAAAGATGCCGCTGGAAGTGGTGGCGATATCGAGATTAACGCACGAGGAAATGTTGCACTCTCCGAACCCAACTATCCAGATGTCCTGTCAACTTACCCCAATGATCTACCACCGCTCGTTCCTGAATCTCTGATCACCGCTAGTACCTGGGGAAGTGGTAATTCAGGTAAGGTTAAAATTGCCGCCAAAGGTAGCGTATTAGTCAGCGATAACAATGAGATTGCTAGTACAGTCGGAGCAACCGGATCTGGTAGCAGTGGCGGTATTAAAATCGATGCCAATTCATTGATCCTAAGCAATGGTAGTCAAATCTCGACTACTGTCGATCAAAGTACGACTGATCTGACGGGAAATGTCAAAAACAATGCCGGAAATATTGACATCACAACTACCGGAGATATCACGATCCGTGGTCAAAAAACCGAGAATTTAAATGGTAAAGGCGAAGATAGCAATCGATTAGCCAGAATAGAGAGCAATAATTTTAGAAAAGGTGATGCTGGTAAAATTACTCTGACTACTCCTGGTAAATTATCTGTCGTCAATCGAGGGTTGATTGTGAGTTCGATGAAAGGAAAAAACGGGGACGGAAATAGTGGTGGAATCAAGCTCGATGTAGGCGAGCTGTTACTTTCTAATTTGAGTGCAATTAGTAGTTCTCTAGAAATAAGTGGGGAAAATAGGAAAGGAAGATCTGGCGACATTGATATTATCGCAACTGGAAATGTCACTATCGACGAAACATTACCATCCCTAATCGTCACAGAATTTGAGGGCGGTAAGAGCGCGCCCTCAATCATCTCCAATAGTATCAATGGGAATGGGGATGGTGGAAAAATTACGATCACAACTCCAGGAAAAGTAACAGTGGGCAACCACGACATGATCAGTAGTACTGTCGAGCAACAAGGACAAGGCAATCCAGGCGGAATCAAGATTAAGGCAGGGGAATTAGAAGTATACAACGAAGGTCAAATTATCAGTGTTGCTGCACAAGATTATAGCAATAAGAACACAGGAAATGCTGGAGATATCGAAATTACAACTACTGGAAATATTACCGTCGCGGGTAATAAGGATTTGAACTTAAAAATTAGTCCTACTGTAGAGAAAGAGAGCGGCGATATGTTTTACGCAAAAATAGCCAGCAGTAGTTTCCGCAATAGCAATACTGGAAAAATTAAAATTAAGACTGGCGGAACTTTATCATTGCTCAATAGAGGAGGTATTGTCACCGAATGCCTGAACGATTGTAAGTCGCAGACAATCGGAAACAATGCTGGTGATATTACGATCGATAGTAAAAATCTCAAGCTCGATCGAGGTGATATTTCTTTAAACGCAAATGACAATGGCGGAAACATTAAAATCACTACTCAAAATGATATTTTAATGCGACACAGTGGTAATATTTTTACAAATTCTAAAGGAAGTGGCAATGGCGGTAATATTACCATTGACTCACAATTGCTAATCGCCACCAACGAAGATAATAACATCGCCGCCACTGCAATTAAAGGTCGGGGCGGTAATGTGAACATCAATGCTCAAAGTATATTTGGACTCAAAGTTCGTCCCAACGATCCAACTACCAGCGATATCAACGTCAGTTCTGAGTTTGGACGAACTGGGAATGTCAACATCGACACCTTAGGGCTAGATCCAGGGCGAGACAGTGCCGAACTCCCGAAAACTACCACCGATGCCAGCAATCAAATATCGCAAGTCTGTAGTGATAACAACCGCCGGAATAAATTAACTGTAGCAGGGCGCGGTGGACTCCCACCGACTGCTTACGATCCGCTCACGCCTGATGCCATTTGGCAAGATACTCGTACCGTCAATAGTCAACCTGCCATCGCCAGGACACCAGTCGCTCAATTGAAACTAGTACCCCCTGCGGTGGGTTGGGTAATTGGTGCGCAGGGGAAAGTCACGCTGATTGCGGCGGTGACAGAGGGACAGCCGACGGGGACTAGGGTTATTTGTCCGACTTTAAGTAATAGGTAATGGGTAATGGGTAATAGGTAATAAGTAATAGGTAATAGGTAATGATGAAAACTAAATTCTGGCTGTCTTTCTTAACTTTTATTGGGCTAGTTTTCACGAGCCAAACTGTCTATGCTCAGACATATCAACCTACTAATCGCGCTCCAGTAGCTGACAACACTTTGGGTACTCAAGTATCAGGGAATGGGAATAACTTCGATATTACTGGTGGTTTGAATAGGGGACAGACTTTGTTTCATAGTTTCACCGATTTTTCTGTCCCAAGCAATGGACAGGCTAATTTCCTCAATCCAGTCGGTAATCGGGATATTATTACGCGCGTGACTGGTGGTTTATTTTCGGATATTAATGGAACGCTCAATAGTAATGGTGCGAATTTCTTCCTGATCAATCCCAATGGCATCGTGTTTGGCTCGAATGCACAGCTAAATGTGGGGAAGGCATTTGTGACGAGTACGGCGAATGGCATCAATCTAGTTGATGGGAGTGGGAGCCAGATTGTATTTGGCACTAATCCCAATGGTGATGCACCGTTATTAACAATTAACCCGAATGTCTTATTTAATGTCTCCAGTCTCACGATGGGTGGCGGGAATGGAGCGATTAGCAATTTTGGGACGCTGAAAACAACTAATGATAGTCAATATATCGGATTAATTGGTGGGAATGTAAATTTCAATGGTGGGAAGATCATTGCTCCAGGTGGGAGAGTAGATATCGGCGGACTAAAGACGAATGGTACGATGAGTGTCAATGGTGAGGGGTTAGTATTTAATGGTGCTAATTTAGTGAGAAGTGATGTATCAATTACAAATGAATCTAGTGTCAGTGTCAGAGCAAATCAAACTCTAAATCCAGTCGATCCAGTTTTCTTTCCAGCGGCAATATCTCCAGGTAGTAGTATTAATATTAGTGCGAATAAGATAGATTTAACTAATTCTGGTAGTCGATTTATTACGACCACGAATAATCCTATAAACAAAGATTTGGGTGGATTAGATGCTGGATTAGAGGTAAATTCCGGCTCTAAAACTTGGACAATTGGGAATATCAAGCTCGATGCTACCGGAGATATTAATATCCAAAAATCAGCAATTTTCAATCTCGTCAGGTCTGGTGCCCAAGGCAATGGCGGCGGGATTAAAATCACGGGTAACAGTATTGCCGTCACCAATAAATCAGAGATATCCACAAATCTATCTCAAAATGCGACTGGACGTGGTGGTGATATCGAGATCAATGCCAAGGGAAATTTCGATCTCTCGCAACCCGCCGCTGCAAATATTCGGACGTTAGAACTATTAAGTACTCCTGAATCCGTCATTTCGGCTAGTACTGCTGGAAATGGTAATTCTGGCAAAATTACGATCGCCACTCAAGGTAAAGTATTAGTTAGTGATAACAATACGATCGCTAGTAATGTCGAAGCGACTGGTGCAGGGGATAGTGGCGGAATCAAAATTGATGCTAGCTCATTAACTGTCACTAATGGCGGTCAAATCTTGACTTTTGCGATCGCTAGTAAAACTGCTCAAAAGGGCAATGCTGGCAATATCGATATTAAAACTACCGGAGATATTACCATCTTTGGTAGTAAAGATCCCACCGTATTGAAAACTATGAGGGATAGGCTAAAACCCCTGGCAAGAATAGCTAGCAGCACATTTAGATCTGGTAATGCTGGCAAAGTTACGCTGATCGCTCCTCGCAAATTATTGGTCTCCAATCGCGGTGCAATTTGGAGCCAAATCAGAGAAAATGGGGTGGGTAACAGTGGCGGAATTAACCTTGATGTCGGGGAATTGGTAATTTCTAATCTCAGTGAAGTTAGTAGTTCTTTAGGGACATATAGCGAAAAGATTAACAATACCAAGGGAACTGCTGGGGATATTAATATTAAAGCGACTGGAAATATTACGATCAATGAAGAAAATCGCATCGTCACAAAGTTTGAACGAAATAATTTTGCACCATCAATGATTTTTAGTAACCTATTTGGTACTGGGACTGGTGGAAAAATTACGATCGATACTCCAGGCAAAGTATCGATCGGCAACCGCGATGCGATCGATAGTACGGTCGAGTCAAACGGACAAGGTAATGCTGGCGGGATTAAAATTAATGCTGGAGAATTAGTAGTATTCAATCAAGGTCAAATCTTAACTGTTACTGCCGATCCTAGAAATAATAATCCAGGTAATGCAGGTAATATCGATATTAAAACTACCGGAAATATCACCGTAGCTGGCAACCAAAACCCGAATTTTGTGAACGATAAAGGTGATAATTTTATCGCCAAAATAGCCAGCAGTAGCTTCCGCAATAATGGTAATGCCGGAAAAATTAAGATCGAGGCTGGTGGCGATATTTTATTGATTAATAAAGGGGGCGTTATTACCGACAGCAAACCGACAAAAGTTAGCATCGGTAATAGTTACGGCGATATCAATATCAAGACTAGTCAACTAATTCTCGATCGAGGTAATATTTCAGTAGAAGCAAATGACAAAGGCGGGAATATTGCAATCTCTACTCAGGATCTGATTCTCATGCGCCGAGGCAGTCAGATTTCGACCGATTCTCGACAGGGTGGCGATGGCGGTAATATTGTCATTAACTCGCCGTTTCTCCTCGCCACCAAAGAAAATAACGACATCACCGCCAATGCCATCAAAGGTCAAGGTGGTAATGTGAACATCGATGCTCAAGGCGTATTTGGCATCCAATTTCGACCCCGACGCAATGACAGCACCAGCGACATCACCGCTAGTTCTGATTTCGGACGGACTGGAAATGTGAAAATTGACAGCTTGGGGCTAGATCCAGGGCGAGACAGCACCGAACTCCCAAACACCACCACTGATGCTACCAACCAGATCTCCCAAGTCTGTAGTGCTGAAAACCGCCAAAATAAGTTAACTGTCACGGGGCGTGGTGGACTCCCACCCACTGCTAACGATCCTTTGACTAGTGATGTCGTCTGGCAAGATGCTCGCGCCGTCAGCAGTCAGCCAGCGGTCAGCAGGATCCCCCTCGCGCCATTGAAACTAGCCCGCCCTGCTGTTGGTTGGGTAATTGGTAACAACGGAAAAGTGACACTGATTGCTGCTAGCGATCAAGTACAGCCAGGATCTAGGGTTATCTGTCCGAAGGTGACGGGAAAATAGCTATTCACATCTTGCATCAAAACAAAGTTATTAGTGTTTTAGTGAACAGTGGATAGTGGATAGTACTTAGGAGTAAGTTTTGAGGCTATTTCATCAGTTTTCATGTACTGGTGCAAGATATGAGGCTAGAAATTTAGATCGTGTGCATCGCCAAATAAGTAACAATTAAATAAGCAATAAATCATGTTCAAATCGACTTTTAATCTCAATTTACGCGCTGTGCCATTACCAATTTTGACCTCCAAAGGGCGCGTTTATGCGATCGCGACCTTACTATTTTTCAATCTACCAGCAGTTGGAGTTGCAGCCTCAAACTCGCAAACAACCACAGGGAGCAAGCTAGACGGATCGATCGCACAAGCAACACCAACTCTACCTCGCCCCGACTTCCAAAGACCAGCACCACAACCTGTCGAACCGCCGAAACCAATTCTCCCACCCTCTCAGGAGATTCTACCCAACACGCCCACACCCAATCTCCCCAATCAACCAACTCAACCAGATAATTTACCGTCAATTACGATTAGACGATTTGAAGTCACTGGGAGCACTGTTTTTACCCCCGCCGATTTCGCCCAAATTACCGCCAAATTTGCCAACAAACCCCTAGACTTTGCCCAACTGCTGCAAGTTTCTAGCGAGATTACCCAGTTGTATGTGCGGAATGGCTATATCAATTCTGGGGCTTATATTCCTGGCAATCAATCATTTGATGCTCAAGGTGGGACGATCGAGATTAAAGTAATTGAAGGTAAAGTTGAAGATATTGTCGTCACTGGTACCCAGCGACTAGATCCCAACTATATCAAAAGTCGGATTGCCCTCGGTGCTGGTAAAATCCTGAAGATCGATCGATTAATTGAGAGTCTGCGCCTACTCCAACTCGATCCCCTGATTAAAACTATCGGTACTGAACTAGTCAGCGGACAACAACCTGGAACTAGTATCGTCCAACTCAAAGTCACCGAAACACCCAATTGGCAAGCGGGAATCACTATCGCCAATAATCGCACCCCCAGTGTGGGCGAAATCCAAGCCCAGATCTCGGCATCGCAAAATAACCTGACGGGAATCGGCGATGGACTGGGCATTGCTTATGGCAAAAGTGAAGCGAGTAACGTCCTGGATTTCAACTATACCTTACCGCTCAATCCCCAAAATGGGACACTACGCTTTCAATATAGCAACTCCACTAGTAAAGTAATCGAATCACCCTTCGACAGATTGGATATCAATAGTGCTGGACAAGATTTTGGGTTAACTTATCGTCAACCAATCATGCAAACTCCATCCCAGGAATTTGCTCTAGGAGCGACATTAGCTAGGCGAGAAACCAATACTGGCTATCTCGCCTCTGTCATCGGCGAACGCATCCCCTACCCGACTCCTGGTGCCGATGCGAATGGCTTAACGCGCGTGACAGCAGCCCGCTTTTTCCAAGACTATACCGTCAAAGATACCCAACAAGTTTTTGCCCTGCGCTCTCAGATCAGCCTGGGTGTAAATGCCCTCGGTTCTACAATCAATACCAGTTCGCCAGACAGCAAATTCTTGACTTGGCGCGGACAAGCTCAATACGTCAAATCACTAGCCCCCAATAGTTTACTCCTAGTCAAATTCGAGAGTCAACTAGCCGATCGACCCCTGCTCGCCCTCGAACAACTCGGCTTAGGCGGACAAGATACCGTGCGCGGCTATCGTCAAGATTTACTCCTAGCAGATAACGGTGTCATCGCCAGTGCGGAAGTCAGACTACCAATTTTTGCCGCTGCTGAAAGCAAGCAAGTATTGCAAGTCGTCCCCTTTCTAGACTTTGGCTGGGGTTGGAATAAGCCCAATAATCCCAACCCCAATCCTACCCCCAACATCATCTCCGCCGGAGGATTAGGACTACGCTATCAAGGCGGCGACAATTTCTCCGCCAAACTAGATTATGGTATTCCATTTACGTCGATCGATTCTGTCAAACGCACTGGACAAGAAAAAGGATTTTATTTCTCGCTCAATTACAATCAATCATTTTAACCCATCTACACCTATCGTTCGCCACGTTAAAGTGAGAGGAAATGCTTCGCCAGACAATCCCGACCAAAGAGAATATTGGGATAACCGCAACCAAAAACTAGGCAAAAACCACTGGGCAAAAGGAAGTAAATACTACCAAGTAGCCATAAAGCAACAATGGAAATGTCCTATATGTGGAGAATACCTACTCAACGGAGAGGAACTGGAGACCCATCATATAGTTCCTGTGAAGGATGGAGGAATGGATGACACCCATAATCTCATCCATTTACATACAGCATGTCATAAGCAGGAACATTCAAAATCCAAGTTGAATCGAGCTATAAGTAGGGCTTGAGCGTAGTGATAGGAAACTGTCACGCTACGTTCTTAGGGGGGTTTCGGAAGTGGTAACACTTCCTTCCTACCCGACGAAACCGAGATGGCAAAGGCTGGCTGGGGAAAAATTGATGAATCTCAAACAATCGTGTATGAGTATAATAGTGGTGGCAAAGAACGTGGATTGTTGATTCAATCACCACGGATGTTGGTTGTGCCTCGATCGCCTTTATTTGCATTTGACAGACAGGTTTCTCGTCAAGAAGAAAAGTTAGTTGTCGCTGGACAATATAGCAAACAGCTTTATAGCGATCGAGCAAAATATGGTACGGCACAATGTTATGAAGTTTTGCTCTTAGATGCCAACAATCAACCATTACATGAAATTGGTTTAGCTTATTTAGCAAAAGGGGCAAATCAGGCGAGTTTTAGCTTCCACTGGCAACAACTTGTCGATCGAGTCACTAAATGTCACGCGATCGCCAATTCCATTCCAGCCAGAGCTAAAGACGCTCGATTCAATAGTCTTTGCGTGTTTGAATTCACCGTCAAACGCGAATTAGCAGGTAGTAATGCCAAATCACCAGCATGTAAAGTCCACAGCCATATCGAGCCAACACAAGAGAATTGGGAACAATTTTTCTTAGGTCGTCAAGATAAAATTGCGGACAGATTTCTCAATTTATTAGCACCTACTACTGAGCTGACTTTACCACAGTCTAATGTTTTAAGCTTAGTCGATATAATTAGTGATGAAATTATCGATCCTGTTGCCGCATAAATTATTTTGGTAAGATAACAATTACCTTTCTAGTGAGGACAGAAACCCGACTTCTCCAAGAAGTCGGGTTTCTTGCAGTAATGGTATAAATCTCTGCTATCCTGGAACAGGAAGAAGATGCCACCACGTTTTTAAAAAATGAAGGACGCTAGGTACTTTCCTATCCCCTATCCCCTATCCCCTAAAGATGAGAGTTGCAGCACTAGGATTGGATGTTGGTGGTAAACGCATCGGCGTAGCTGGCTGCGATGGATTGGGATTGATTGCGACAGGGATTACCACGATTTGGCGCAGCTCATTTCAGGAAGATATCGCCCAATTATCCCAGATTATCGCAGCGCGACAGGTAGAAATTCTGGTACTCGGCTTACCTTATAAAATGGATGGGAGCATTGGCTCTCAAGCCAAGCAAGTCCAAAAATTTGCGCGAAGAGTAGCCGCCGTTATCGAATTACCGATCGAATACATCGACGAACGCTTGACTTCCTATGCCGCCGAAGAAATGATGAAGACTGCTAATATTTCAGTATCTCAGAATAAAGGGACAATCGATCGAATCGCGGCTGCCGTAATCCTACAGCAATGGCTTGACGCTAGGGCTGGCGTGAAAGAAACGTAACTTATTTACAACTAATTTGCGATAACAGTGTAATTTTAGAAATATTACTGGGTAATCTATATATATGTAATATTATTAGATCGAAATCCATGTCCGAGCATTTACCGAAATTATCGTTGATTAAAGGTGTAGGGATATCAGTTTCAAGCGTTGTAATCCCATCTGTATCTCGATCTCAAGGCATTACCCCCCCCGAAAAAACAAATAATAGTCCACTTCTGGCTAATCCTGCCGATAAGATCAATAAGAGCATCGAAAAGAACTACCCGTCCGAACTATTAGAGGAAGGAGCACCCGCTTCAGCTCCAACTGCGAAACCTACATCAACGAATGCGATCTCAAACCCCAACACAACCGCAATTGGTAGCTCGAATTACACGTTTGTTTTATCGACACCTGCTACGATAGCAATTATTGTGATTGTTGGTGGAATTGCACTATTCCCCGTAGTGCATTTGTTACTAAACTCCAAAAAAATCATAGAATTTAGTCGTAATTCATTTTTGACAAAGCTATTCGATCGAATTCAGAAACCAAAAGTGTTGGAAAGTGATGAATTCCTTCATCAGCGGAACTTTGAGCAGCTTACCTCAATTGCAAAGAAAGCCGAAAGTCTTCATGCAGAGAAATTTGGGAATAACGAATTTACCACACTTATCAAAATTGAAAGTTGTATTCATAGATCGATTGATGAATATGCCGGATTGAATGATAGTGTTGCAATGCTCGAAGTAGCGATTGGTGCTCAAAACAGTTTTTTAACTATCGATGGTAGTGAATCTAGGCATTGCAGTAGCAATCAGCAAGAATTGTATAAACTTGTTAATACACTTTTAACACAGGATTTGGATGCGGGGGAATTCAGACAGCAAGTAGATCGGAAATTAGCAGAAGTACTACCTTTGCTGAAAACTGAGGAAGGTAAAATCGCATTGCAAGCATATGCAACAGAAATAGGAAAAATTTCCAAACATCCTCTCGGCTTAAAATTATTACTCTTATTTAAACGATATCAGTTTGACGATTTTTCAACTTTACGTAGTGTAACTAATACGATTAACCAACTAGGAAATGAGGACTTATTAAATCTTGATGCTTTGTTACTACTGGTGATGGTTAAATACGATGTATTTGAAAAACTAGGGCCAATTATCGGTGTGTCAGATGAGCACAATCGACCGGAGACATATGCAAAGATGCTGCAATACATGGGCTTAAAAGCACAGCACGGAGCATCCTATGGGAAATTTAACGAATTTTTAGTGCTTATCAAAAAATGGGGCATTCACTATAAAACAGTAGTTAATGTTCGAGAAAAATATGATGCCAAAGAATATAGATTACCAAAAAATTTCAACGCTACAACTCCAGCAATCGAGCTATATCAGAAATACAAAGATAACTTACCACTAATCACTACGACAATACCGAAGCAATCAACAGCGACAAAAGTTGATTTTAACAATCAAGTCTGGGATACAGAACAAAAGGAAGTTTTAGTCGGCATCAAATAGGCAGTTAAACTAATTAATTAATTACTTAAGATAGGCGATCGTTACACCACCCCCACCATCTTTTTCACCTGCTAATTCAAATCGATCGACTTGAGGATGATATGTCAAAAATTCATGAACTCCTTCTCGGAGTTTACCAGTACCTTTGCCATGAATCACCCACATGATACCCGATTGATAGGCTTGTCCGATCGCCCGTTCTATTTCTGGCTCCGCATTTTCTACCCTCTTTCCACGGACATCTACAGTATTTGTCGATGTCCGAATTGCCACAACAGCCGCAACAGGAGTAACTTTTCCTGGCACTTTAGCCCCTGATTTTTTAGGTAACGGCTCGGCTTTTTCACCCGTCAAAGATTCAATATCAACGAGCGCGACATTCATTTTCATCATCCCAAATTTGACGTTGAGATTGCCATTTTCATCTACTTTGCTGATGACTTCGGCTTTTTGTCCAATTTTGGGAATGCGGATCCGATCACCAATCTGCGGATTGAAGCCTGGTGGCGGCTTGGGAGTCGATTTAGCTTGAAGATGACGATTTGTGAGTCCATCTAGTCCGGCGGTGGCTTGCTGGGCAGCCTGGGCGGTCTGGGGGCCTTGTTGGAGTTGGCGAATTACTTGGGCGATTTCGCCTTTAGCTTCAGCAATTGCGGCTTGAATTGCGCGTTCTTGATTGAGTTTAAGTTCCTGTTCTCGCGCCTGTAATTGCGCCGCTTTTTGCGAAACTTCTAGATAGAATGCTTCCGCCTGCTTTAAGATTGCAGCAGCTTCATTCGCCTTCGTTTCCTGCGTCCGCCGTTGTGCTTCCAAGCCAGCAATTACTTCATTTACTTCCTGCGTTGCACCCAAAACTACCTGAGATTTAGCATTCTCAATTACTTCACGATTCAACCCCAATCTTTGAGCGATCGATAGTGCATTCGATCGACCTGGAATACCCCATAATAACCGATAAGTCGGTGCAAGATTCACATCGTCAAATTCCACCGAAGCATTCTCAAATCTACTGTCTTGATATTTAAGAGCCTTCAATTCCCCATAGTGAGTAGACGCAATCGTCAACATCGCTCGATCTGCCAAATACTGCAATAGTGAGATCGCTAATGCACTAC
The DNA here is from genome assembly GCA_025359915.1 of Chamaesiphon sp. 336R_metabinner_41. GTDB lineage: Bacteria > Cyanobacteriota > Cyanobacteriia > Cyanobacteriales > Chamaesiphonaceae > Chamaesiphon. Next base: position 24,843 of record JANYDE010000104.1, read on the forward strand.
CCTCGGCGGGATCTGTTCCGGCGCCTACTTCGTCGAGGAGAATTAGAGCAGAGGGGTGTGGGGGTATTGGGGTGTTGGGGTGTTGGGGTGTGTTTATGATATTGTCACACTCCTCCACTCCCGTACTCCCCCATTCCCGTACTCCCCCACTCCCATCCTCCCCGTCCCCAATTGCATCCAAAATCCGCCCAATCCGGCGAATATGTCCCGAAAAGGTGGAGAGACTTTGCTGGAGAGATTGTTCGTCGCCGATATCAGCGAGAATGAGGTCAAACCAGGGGATCTCGACTGGCTCACGAGCGGGGATAAATAGCCCCACCTTGGCCATCAAAGCGACGATCGCCAGGGTTTTGAGGGTGACAGTTTTTCCGCCCGTATTGGGACCCGTAATGGTCACTACCCGGATGTCTGGGCGAATCGAGAGATCGACAGGTACTACGGCTGGCCCTTCTTCATGTCGGTGTTGCCAAATTAGTAAGGGGTGGCGGAGTTGACGGAGGGTGATATATTCATTGTCATTTCGATCGATCAATCGCGGTGGATTTGCCTCTAACCAGAGGCTGTATCTGGCTCTGGCTGTCGCTAGATCGATCGTTGTTGCAACTACCAGCAGATGTTCTAAATCCTCGACAACCTCTGTCACCTTCGCAGTGAGAGCCGTCAAAACTAGTTCTATTTCCCGTTGCTCCTGGCGTTGGAGTTGACGCAATTGATTCCCCAAATTAATAATCTGATGGGGTTCCACATACAGCGTCGAACCACTCCCAGAGGTATCGTGAACTACCCCAGGAATTGCATCCTTGTGGGAAGCTTTAACTGGGATGACGAATCGATCGCTCCGTTGGGTAATTAATGGTTGTTGAATTGCATTAGATTGACGCTGAATTAACCCATTGAGCAACTTGTAAATCTTTTCCCGCAATCCCTTGAGCTGCACCCGTACCTGAGCTAATTTCTCACTTGATCGATCCGTAACGTCACCTCGATCGTCGATACAATGATAGATATCCTGCTCGATTTCTGGATACGTCCGCACATCAGCGATTAATCCCTGCAAAACCGGAATATTTTCCTCACTATCAAGAGTACGCCGCAGCTTCCGCATTCCTGCCAAAGTAGTCGCAATCTCATGCAACTCCCGCCCCGAAAGCATCCCTTGCACAGCAGCACGTTCGAGTGCGTCGCCAAAATCTTCAATCCCATCCAGGGATAATCCACCAGTCAAACGGGTTTCTAACTCATACACCTCCTTCGTCTGCGCGAGTAAATTCAGACTGACACTAGGCTGCTTGGGAATCACCAAATTTCGCGCCGCAATCGTCCCCAACTTAGTCGCCGCAAATGTCGCCACCTGCTGACACAACCGCGACCATTCCAATAATTCTAATGTCTCTGCCTGAATCACTCTGCTATACTCGATGTTGCACTGCTAACTATTATAGATGCTAAGAATTAGAATGCTTTTTTAGCAAGCTTTATATATTGGTGCCAACTGTGGGCATATCGACCATAAATTTACCATTTGCACCAATGCCGATGGGTATCGATCGCCTGCGGCGGCTCCTTTTGGTACAATAGTAAACCAAAGGCTGAGACTACCGATCCTACGCCGCAAGTGTACGAGTTTGCATCTTTGAACAATCTCTTGTAAGTCCTTATGTTACCTAATCATCCAGATGAGCGTAACGATTGAACAGGAAATCGAGGGCATAATTGCGTAGATCGATATAAGTTTTACTCTCCATGATTTCCTCCCGATTCCGAGGTCGATCGAATGGTATCTCTAATACTTCTCCAATTGTAGCAGCAGGGCCATTGGTCATCATCACCAATCGATCGGCTAGATACAAAGCTTCATCAATATCGTGGGTAATCATTAATACTGTCACCTTATGTTCCGTCCAAATATTCAGCAGTTCGTCCTGCAATTCTTCCTTGGTAATTGCATCAAGCGCACCAAATGGTTCATCTAATATTAATACCTGCGGTTTAATTGCCAAAGCACGGGCAATTGCCACTCGTTGTTTCATCCCGCCTGATAGTTGTCCAGGCTTTTTAGTGGCTGATTCAGTCAATCCCACCATCTCTAAATGTTCCCGAACAATCGTTTTTTTCTCGGCTTCCAAGTGATTTGGATAGACCGAATCTACAGCCAAATAAACGTTGTCATAGGCAGTCAGCCAGGGCAAGAGACAGTAGTTTTGGAACACCATCATTCGATCGGGGCCAGGCTCAGTAATCGGTTTGTCTTGGAGCGTTACGGTGCCGCTGGTGGGAGTATTAAAGCCGGATACCATGTTTAGCAATGTGGATTTTCCACAGCCAGAATGTCCGATTAAACAGATAAATTCTCCTTCATTGACGCTAAGATCGATACCATCAAGGATAGTGGCTGGGCCGTTAGCAGTAGGGTAAACTTTGGTGACTCGATCAATCGTCAAAAAAGACATATTATTTAAACTTGAAGGGATCAGGTGAAAAATCCCCTCTTGGGAGGGGTGTCCGAAGGACGGGGTGGGTAGATCTCCGCTACAAATCAAACTAATCCAACTCGATTTCTCTAACCTCCAACTCCCGATGAATTGGCTGATTCCGTAAATAATTCAACGGCTCATCAGGATTAAACACCTGTCCATCAAAAAGCTGAAACGGATCTCGATCGGGTTCAATTCCGATGTATCCTAATTGTTGACAAGCCTTGAGAAAATGGTCTACCCGCCGCACCCTTGTCAGTATCTCCAGGTGGTTTTTCGGGAAGGGTACAATTCCCCACCGCGCGAGTTGCGTCAGCACCCATAATCCCTCCACCTTGCGGGGACAATTGGCATTTTCGACATGGAATTGGTGGTAGCGGGGGAGGTGTTCAGGGAGGGTATTACCGCCCCTGTCAAATGGCCCAATTAAGCCAGGGCGAATGTATTGAGCCGAAATATTTAGATGTTTAGTCAGCAACACGAGGATTTCTTGACGATGACGGGGTTCGTCGCAGTATTCACAGGCTTCGAGGATAGCTTGAACGACCGCCGCATGAGTATTAGGATGTTGTTGCACCCAACTTTCTTTAAATCCGAGCACTTTTTCAGGGTTCCCCGCCCAAATATCCAAGTCGGTAGCGATGACAAAGCCGATTCCTTCTTGAATCGCTTGGGTATTCCAGGGTTCACCGACGCAGAAGCCATCGATTTCGCCCGATCTCAATCGATCGACCATTTGCTGTGGTGGGATCACAATCAGGTTAAGATCTACATCAGGATCGATCCCAGCGGAAGCTAGCCAGTACCGCAACATTAGGTTGTGCATGGAGCATTCATGCACGATACCCAAGGTAAGTTTGCGCTCGATGGTGACGGTACTAATTGCGGCTTTGAGGTTTTGGAGAGTGTGAACGCCTTGATTATAGAGTTGGGTACTCAGGGTGATGGCGTTGCCATTACGGGAGAGAACAAGGGGAACAGAAATGGGGGTAGAGGGTCTACCATTCATCCCCAGAGTGAGGGCTAGGGGCAGCCCTGCGACCATTTGAGCGGCGTGGAGTTCTCCGCTGATGGTATGGTCGGCGATCTCGTCCCAGCTAGCCTCCTGGAACAGGTTAACGATTTCAATCCCATATTTGGCGAAGAATCCTTTTTCTTTGGCAATAATCAGCGGCGCAGCGTCGGTGAGGGGGATGTAACCGATATTGACGGTGGTTTGTTCGATTTTTTTGGTCTGCGGTACGAGTATTTGTTGGGTGGATTTGGCGGATTGGCGTTGTTTGACTCGTTTTTGCTGATTGAGAAAGTTAATGATTTCACTCCGCATCGGGTAGTAGTCGGGGTGTTTGACTACTTCCATCCGCTGACGGGGGCGAGGTAAATCGACGGTGAGAATTTGCCCGATATTGGATTCGGGGCCATTTGTCAGCATGACCACTCGATCGGATAATAAGAGAGCTTCATCAACATCATGCGTCACCATCACCGCAGTAACGCCGCTCTCTTCGCAGATGTGCATCAATTGTTCTTGCAATCCGCCACGGGTGAGCGCGTCGAGCGCACCAAAGGGTTCGTCCAATAGTAATAGTTTAGGACGAATAGCTAGGGCACGCGCGATCGCCACACGCTGTTTCATCCCCCCAGAAAGTTCGCTCGGACGTTTACTCGCCGAGTTTTGCAAACCGACTAACTCGATATGATGTTCGATGATACTTTTGCGTTCACCTTTGGGTTGTCTCCGATAAACTTCATCCACAGCAAGCGCAATATTTTCACGCACAGATAACCACGGTAATAGCGAATAATTCTGAAATACCACCATCCGATCTGGCCCAGGTTCAGTAATTTCTCGCCCTTCTAATATTACCCCGCCTTTTGTCGCTCGATCGAGTCCAGCGATCATATTTAATAACGTTGATTTCCCACATCCAGAGTGACCAATCAAGGAAACAAACTCACCCTCCTTAATCTCCAACTCAATATTCTTCAGTGCAACATAACTTCCGCCATTAGCCAGCGGAAACACCTTATCTACATGGTCAATCTGTACAAACATCTTATTTATCTCTTACTCATTACTCATTACTTATTACTTAATTTTCACTTCCGATCCTCTGCCACAATCTTCGTAGCAATCCATGCGATCGATCGATCCAACAAGAACCCAACCACACCCACATAAATCAATGCGAGAATAATGCGATCGAGATAGGCATTAGTATAAGATTCCCAGATAAACAACCCAATTCCGACATCACCTTTGACCATTTCTGCTGCTACAATTGCCAACCAAGATAAACCTATCCCAATCCGTAAACCAGTAAAAATATAAGGTAATGATGCTGGCAAGAGAATCTTGAAAAAATAAGCCTTATTAGATAACTTTAATACCCGTTTGACATTGATATAGTCTTGAGGAATCTGTTGAATTCCAACGGTCGTGTTGATGAGAATCGGCCAGACAGCAGTAATAAAGATGACAAAAATTCCAGCTAAAGTATTGTCGTTTAGAGCTGTTAATGCGATCGGCAACCAAGCTAGTGGTGGAACAGTTCGCAATACCTGAAACATTGGATCTAATGCTCTATACACTAATTTATTAGAGCCGACTAAAATCCCCAATCCTACCCCAACGATTGCTGCGAGACTAAATCCGATCGCAACGCGTTGTAGACTGGAAAATACTTGTAAAGCTAGACCCTTAGAGGTACCACCATTATCAAAAAATGGATTGATAATAAACGGATCCCAAGCACCTTGCACCACCTGAATCGGCCCAGGCAAGCCCTGAGAACCAGGCGGACATAGCAACTGCCAAATCACCAAAAATATCAACAAAGCAACCACTGGCGGCAAAATACCCCGAGCCTGCTTCATAATCCAAGAGTTGCTATTACTATTACCGCCTCTACGATTTTTGCTGACTTGCCGACTACTACTCGCTGCCATAATTCTCCTGGTTATTTGATAATTTGTGATTACTGATTAGTCATGTGGAGCGGCGGGAATGGTGTTACCCCCCAACCCTCCCTTATAAAGAGGGCTGGGGTGGAAAATCCCCTCTTGGGAGGGGTGCCCGTAGGGCGGGGTGGGTAGATCTACGCAGCAACTCAAATAACTTGTGTATGGGAGCCTTCTAAGTCCAGTAGACTGTTTCAACCTGTGAGATTACTTATTTCGCGACAGGAGATCGATCGACTCCATGAGAATGACGCTCTGTGCTACCAACGCGATCTTGTCGCGTCAGCAAATCGAACGTATGCTCCCCAATTGCCGCCTTCACGTCGGCTTCGAGTTCATGCACCATGTCACGATTGAACAGAAACGCCGTATTCGCTTCGGCAACAATCCGATCGATTGTCGCAGCATCTACTCACATCTTGCACCAATGCATAGATACTAGAATTGAATCGAAACTAATTCTAACGCCAGCCCCTGAGAAGCCAGCAGATCTCGTTTACTCTCTATTTCTACTAGCAATAAGTTGACAGCGGTTTTGGGAAGTAGT
>JANYDE010000002.1 GCA_025359915.1 Chamaesiphon sp. 336R_metabinner_41
CATATAAACTCTAAATCAATTTAACACAATTAATTGACTCAAGCTACCTGTCGGCAAGAGCTGTGTAGATTCAAAAATTTAAATCTATGGCTGATTCGCAAGTATTTTTAATAATGTAAAATTTAAGTGCGTTCACCCTGCAATCAGTTCTAGATACGCGCGGAAAATATCCCGATAGTAGTTTAGCCGATTTGTATGATCCGCGATCGATGCCGCCGGATTTGGTGAAGGCACATCAAACATTAGATAAAGCTGTAGACTTGTGCTATCGCCCGCAGGTATTCATCAATGAATTGAATCGAATTGAATTTTTGTTTGGCTTGTATGAGAGTTTAAATACACCTTTGCTCAAACCAGAGCAGAAGAAAATGAAGGTAGTGTCTCAGACTTCATAGACTATCATAATCCATCGGTATTGACTTACCCGCGGCAATTTCTTGTTTCGCTGTTCGAGCAGCAGCAACTAAATTAGAATGAGATTTCTTAAAAGAAGACTCCCATCGATCTTCATCTTCCAAATCAGCAATATATTCACGAATATGCTCAGAAACCCGCTGTTGCAGATCGTCTGGCAATGCTTCAACCATTTTGACAATTGTGGTAATGGCAACAGAAGACATAGGTTTGAAAGTGATTAATATACGAAAATTATAACTCTGCTAGAGCGATCTGATGCGAGGTAAACTGATAAATAGTCAATGAAAATCGATTCCGCACAGCGGCGGCTAAACCAACGAGTAATATGGGAAACACCTTTGGGCATTTATTTAGAATTACCACTTATGGCGAATCTCATGGGGGTGGGGTGGGTGTGATTATTGATGGTTGTCCTCCCCTAGTCGAGATTAGTCAGGCGGAAATTCAGGTGGAACTCGATCGGCGGCGACCAGGACAGAGTAAAATTACGACACCTCGGAAAGAGGATGATATCTGCGAAATTTTGTCTGGGGTATTTGAAGGGAAGACTACGGGTACACCGATTAGTATTCTGGTGCGGAATAAGGATGCGAGATCCCAGGATTATAGTGAGATGGTGCAAACTTATCGTCCTTCTCATGCCGATGCGACTTATGATGCTAAATATGGGATTCGGAATTGGCAAGGCGGCGGGAGATCTTCGGCGCGAGAAACAATTGGGCGGGTTGCTGCTGGGGCGATTGCGAAGAAGGTGTTGCAGCTTTTTAATAATGTCGAAGTGATCGGCTATGTGAAACGGATTCAAGATATCGAGGCGACTGTTGATAGCAATACTGTCACTCTCGCTCAGGTAGAGAGTAACATTGTTCGGTGTCCAGATCTGAGCTGTGCAGAGACGATGATCGATCGAATTGAAGCGATCGGCAGAGAGGGCGACTCGATCGGCGGCGTGGTAGAATGTGTTGTGAGAAATGTGCCTAAAGGTCTAGGCGTTCCCGTATTCGACAGGCTAGAAGCAGATATCGCCAAAGGTGTAATGTCGCTCCCTGCTACGAAAGGATTTGAAATCGGCTCTGGTTTCGCAGGTACCCTGATGACAGGGAGCGAGCATAATGACGAATTTTACACCGATGAGCAGGGCGAAATTCGGACTCGCACCAATCGCTCTGGCGGTACTCAAGGCGGCATATCTAATGGTGAGAATATCATCATTCGGGTAGCATTTAAGCCAACGGCGACGATTCGGAAGGAACAGAATACTGTCACTCAAACAGGCGCAGAAACCACCCTAGCGGCGAAGGGAAGACACGATCCTTGTGTTTTACCCCGTGCGGTACCGATGGTGGAGGCGATGGTGGCGTTGGTATTGTGCGATCATCTCTTACGGCACTATGGACAATGTAAGGTGTTGTCAAAGTAGCCCGAAATTGAGGGTAGGGGTAATTCATGAATTACCCCTACCCTCAATTTCGTGAGTAATTCTCGGTGAAAATTGAGAGCGGATGGTAGTTTTTAAAAATGAAACCGCCCAAACCCGCATTTTGTCGTCAAGAGTCAATCAGAGAGAATGAGTAGTCTAGTATCCAAAATTTTAGCTGGTATCTGCGCGATCGCCATATCCCTATCGATCGCTCAGAGCGCGACAGCAGGCGCTTTGAGCGATCGAATTGCCAAATACCCGAATTGGAATCCACCCGCCCAAATCATGCAGCGAGAGGGCGAATTGACCTATCCTGAGTGGTTTAAGGGACGCTGGATTGCAACGAGTACTCTGCTCGAACAGGTTGCACCACTAGCACCGGAAATAGTCACGCCTGGATTTGAGAGTAATCGTAAATATATCAATAAACCGATCGAATTCACCGTCCAATTTGTACCGACAGATCTTAAGCGAGCGAACCAATTTTCACCACTTAACCTACCACAACGAAAGTCGAGTTTACCCGCTCCCAAGATCGTGGCAGATCGCGCATTTAATGGTTTAAATATTGCTACCGCTTATTTAGGTGCGGCGAATGTTAAATCCGTAAAAATAGATCTGCAAAATCCGACTAAACAATTTACCCAACTCACCCAAGAGCGAGAATTAGAAGCTTTTGTAACTGGATTCGATCGAGAAATACCTAACCTCAATAGTTTCCTTTCCACCGAACTTTCCCAGCAAATATTTCGGACTAGTGCGACTATTTACCTAAATACCGTCGAAACCACAACCAGTTATCAACTTTCAACTACTCCCACCCCAACAATTACCGCTACTCAAATTTCCGCAGTTTATCTCTCACCCCAAGATCCCGACTATTTTCGCACACTCGGTCGCGCTGTAGCTGTATATAAATATCAATTAGATTTAGTTTCAACTCCACCCAGTAAGTAAATCATACACCATCACCGTTACACACTAACAACTCATCCACTGTCCACTATCCACTATCCACTATTCTAAATATCTACACTCTTCACTAGAAAGGAAGTAAGAGTGTAAAATAATACCCAAGAATTTATCGATAAAAGTAAGATCGTGTTTAATTTAGTGAAGTGGGGCATTCTGACCAAGGTTGTGCCGTGGACGGGATTATTTTGTGTTGTTAAATTGGGATTGCACTGGCTCGGTTGGCAACCCTGGGCATTTGACCCGCTGACGGGTGCTTTATTCAGTGCGGCTACATTCGTCATTGCGCTAATTTTGAGTGGCACACTGAGCGATTATCGCGCCTGTGAATGGATGCCATCTCAAATCGCTAATTCGTTAGAGACTATTAATGATACCAATCAAGTTATTGCGGCGAGATATCCAGATTACCATCCTCAAATTTTACAACAAGCTCTGGTCGATGTCAGTCGATCGATCTTAGATTGGCTCAAAGAGGGTAAAGAATTTACAGTGGTTGATGATTCAATCGATCGATTAAATCCGCTCCTGGCTAAAATATTAGAGCTAGATGGCTGCGCCGGATTCGTTAATTATATGCAGGCAGAACAGAGTAAGATTCGATCGATATCTAGACTCATGCGCGGTAATCGCGATACAGATTTTCTCGGAGCGGCTTATGTACTCCTATGGTTATTTATCGGCGGCTCGATCTTCGCCTTACTATTAATCGATGCCGAGCAATTTAGCGAAAATCTAACTGTCTCTACTTTTATGTTTACGCTATTTGTCTATCTATTATTCTTGATTGAAGATTTGGATAATCCTTTTCAATACGATGGCAAATCTAGTGTCGATGTTGGCTTGTCTGCATTGGAGAATATTGAAATCAAGTTGAAGGTATAGTTTATCGATCTAACCGCTAAAATGTCGATCGAACCTTGCATCAAAATAGTGCTTCTTCGCGCTGTTACAGGAACCGCATAATGTTTGTAGATTACTAATATCATTGCTACCACCTGTAGCTAAAGGAATGATATGATCGATCGACAGTTTAGCCGTTTGTCCGCAGCTTTGACACTGATGATTGTCTCGTCGAAATACATATTCTCGAACTTCTTTCGGGAAGCTGATTCGCTTAGATTTTTCTGGCATATTATTCATAGATCCGTAGGGGCGGGTTTATGCGATTAATTCCGGCTGTACTAAAAATCTACGCCAAAACCCGCCCAACCCCACTAGTTTTGTTCTGTCGCTGTTGCAGATGCTAATTCGTTTGCTAATTGTCGAATTTCATCTAATGGGGAAGAATTAGTTTCTACTGATTTTGACTGCATTGCTACAGATTCAGGTTCTTCAGGTATGAATTCAAAGCATATTTTCAGTTTTCCTTTTTGCCATCCTCTTCCATCAGGTTGCATAAGATTACAGGATGTGCCACTCACAAATTTCTCTGCTATTGTTTCAGAAGTTATATCTTTGGTAGTTACGGCTTTTTTCAAATCATCGAAAAAACTATCACTGGTGTAATTCCCATTACTTCTCGCTTCATGAAATATATTGCTAACTCTACTTTTCGATAGTTGTGAAGCTGAGTTATTAGTACTTAATTCTTTAATCGTAATTGCTCAACTCAGAGGAAACAAGGATTCCAAGGGGTTTAAGGCATTAAGAATGGATTCAAAAGCGGATAAACCTTGTCGTTTGCCAGTATTGACAATTGACCGAACATCAGCAAACAGATCCCGCCCCC
>JANYDE010000049.1 GCA_025359915.1 Chamaesiphon sp. 336R_metabinner_41
ATCGACACTTTTTTTGTGATATTTGAGTTTGGATGATTAATAAAAATTATAACTGATGCCGATCGGCTCCTAATTGCTGATGGATTCAATTCGATCGATCGAATTGAATGCCATTTTATTGACTTATTCAGCAAGCCCTAATTAGTCGAACCGCCAACCGCTGGTTTATATCTTTTAGCTATGAAATTCAGATTAAACAGATCGATAAGATCCGAGCTATTGTTGGTGTAGATTTAGGAATTAAAACTCTTGCCACTCTCAGCAGTGGCAAAACTTTTGCAAATCCTCAACCTTACCGCCAATCTCAAGCTAGATTAGCTAGACTTCAAAAAGCAGTCAATCGCAAAGTCAAAGGCTCAAATAATCGTCGCAAGGCGAATATGAAGGTAGCCAAACAACATGCAAAAACTGCCAACATTCGCAAAGATACTCTCAACAAATTGACAACACACTTGGCTAAAAACCACAGCCAAGTAGTTATCGAAGATTTGAATGTCTCTGGCATGATGAAAAATCATTGCTTGGCTAAGTCAATTGCTGATTTAGGTATGTATGAATTTCGCCGTCAATTAACTTATAAATGTGAGTTATATGGAAGCGAACTAATTATTGTTAATCGCTTTTTTCCTAGTTCTAAAACCTGTTCTTGCTGTGGACATATCCAAGATATGCCGCTCAAAGAACGTATTTTTAACTGTCAGCAATGCAATGTTACTATCGATCGCGATCTAAATGCAGCATTGAACCTGGAACACCAGGCAGCTCTTGTAGTAGCTTAAACACTATACTGGGTGCAGCTTGTGCCTGGAAGCTTACCGAGGGATAGCCGCTCCGATGCCCCCGTTGAAGTAAGAAGTAGACATCAAACATAGACAAGTCTATGTTTGTGTAGGTTCTATCGAGCGGTATTGCAGTAATGGCGAGATGTCCTAATCGCCCCTGTGGTTGCTATAGTAGCTGTTTGCCGACAATCTTCGATCTCTGGCAAATTAGCCCTCTCCACTAATTTACAAACATGATTTCTTCATCTGAATTGAGGGTGAGTAACCTGTCACCGATACCATCTTTGCCGTAGGTTTGGATTTTGTCGATCGAAATCAACTGATGACGGTGGCTAGTAGTCACCAAATCTAGGTTTGCGGGAGGAAGGCTCAAATGCAGCAAACTATCGGTTTTGAAGGCAAATTGCATGGCGTGGGTGCCCATATTTCCGGTTTGGACGATGCGGATGCTCGCAATCGGAATCCGTTTGGCGTATCCTTGACGACTCACAAGCAGAATTTCGTCTGTGTTATTGGCAGGGATACAGCCGACGATGTGCTCTCTACCACCAACTTTCAGGGCTTGGATCCCTTGGGAAATTCTGCCCATGAGGGGGATTTGTTCGGAGGCGAGGGCGAGGCGAAGGATCCGTGCGCCGGAGGTGGCGATAATGATTTCTCGTTGGGTGGTGAGGGGAGCGATGGTATGGAGTTTGTCGTCTTCGCGGAGTTTGATCAGGGTGGTACCTCGGTTTGTGAGTCCACTCAGTTCTTGGAGCAGGATCCGTTTGATTTTACCCTGGATGGTAAGGAGCAAGAGTTCGCGGAGATCTTCGGGGGTTTCGGCTGGGGTATGGAGGGTATAAATTATCGGCTCATTTGTGTCTTGCAATGCGGGAATTAAGCTGGTGAGAATTGTGCCTGGGGTATTGCCGACAGTGGGGGGAATATCTTTGATTTTGAGTGGGAAAGCTCTACCTTCAATTGTTACTAAGGTTAGCTCTTCGTCGGTGTTAGTTTGATATGTTTTGATGACAAAATCATTGGTGTTAGGATTGAGTTTTGCACCTGTTTTACTCAGTCTTCTAATATATCCTTGATGGGTTATTTCTAAGGTGGTGGGTTGGGTTGGTTCTGCTTCAATTATTTGTGGTGGAGTAACTGGGATGATTCGATTTCTATCTACTTTTACTTTTGGAGCAGCTTCTTTGCCGATCTTCGCTTCGAGTTTAGGTGCTTCTAATTTGGTGATTTTGGTACGTCGATCGTCAGTGAATTTACGCTTGAGTGATCGCAAGTCTTTCTTGAGTGACTTCAACAATTCGCCCCGATCTTCGAGCAGGTTATTTAAACTATTAATCTGCTTAGTTAGCTCTTGAAATTCTGCTTCTAAATTCTTTCGTTCCATCCCAGTCAATCGGCGCATTGGCATTGCCAAAATTGCGTCTGACTGAATCTCGCTCAAGTCTAATTCTGTCTGAAAAATGGCTTTTGCAGTAGTTCCATCTGGAGCGTTGCGGAGGATATTAATTACCGCATCGAGATTATCTAAGGCTTTGAGTAATCCAGAAAGAACATGTACCCGTTTTTGGGCTTGCGTTAGTTCGTTTCCGTACTGACGAGTGAGGGTGACTTCGCGGAATTTGAGGAATTCTTCTAGTAGTTGTCTGAGGCTGAGTTGACGCGGTTGTCCCTCGACAATCGCCAACATTATCGCACCAAAGTTGCTCTGGAGGGCAGTTTGACGATAAAGTTGTTCGAGGACATTGGTAGGCTCTGCATCGCGCTTGATTTCGATGACGACGCGCATTCCTTCTCTGTCACTTTCATCTCGTAGATCCGCGATACCATCAATCTTACCAGCATTAACCAGATCGGCGATCTTTTCGATCCAGGCGGCTTTATTTACCTGATAAGGTAATTCGGTGATGATGAGCGAATCTCGACGTTTCTTCGACTTAGTAAGTTTAGCGCGATCGCTAGCAATTTCCACATGAGAAATTCCGCGCACGGTGATAATCCCTTTCCCTGTGCGATAAGCATCGTGAATACCTTCAATCCCCATAATTTCCCCACCTGTGGGAAAATCGGGACCAGGGATTAACTCCCACAATTTAGCGTCGGGAAGATCTGGTTTATCGATTAACGCGATCGCCCCATCGAGCACTTCACCGATATGATGGGGAGGGATATTCGTTGCCATCCCGACAGCAATCCCGCTACAGCCATTAATCAACAACAGCGGAACTTGAGCGGGTAAAACAGTCGGCTCCTGCTGAGAGTTATCAAAGTTTCCGGCAAAATCAACCGTCGCCGTACTGATTTCGCCGAGTAAAGCCTCATGAGCAATCGGAGCTAGCCGCGTTTCCGTATACCGCATCGCCGCTGGCGGATCGTTGTCAACCGAGCCAAAATTGCCGTGACCGCCCAACAGGGGATAACGGGTAGAAAATTCCTGAACGAGTCTAACTAGGGCTTCATAGACCGATTGGTCGCCGTGGGGGTGATATTTACCCAACACATCCCCAACCACACGAGCGCATTTCCGATATGGACGATCTGGTGTCAATCCTAGCTCGTGCATCGCGTAAATAATCCGCCGATGTACAGGTTTCAATCCATCTCGTACATCCGGTAACGCCCTACCAACGATCACACTCATGGCGTATTCCAGGTAAGATGTCTGCATCTCCGAATGCAGGGAAATTGGAATGATTTTTTCTGTACCCAGCAGATCCAACTGTTTTACCATGAGTTCAAATGTCTATCTCGATCGCTTTAGTTAATCCTCAGTCTGCCACAAACTGTTCGCAATCGGGTTAGAGTGTGAAATAATAATACACAGTTACTAAGATAGAGGATAGAGGATAGGGGCTAGGGGCTAGCGGTTAGAACGCTTGCGTTCTCTCTATCTTTCAGTCCCTGTTCCCTGTTCCCTATCCCCTGTTCCCTATCCCCTGTTCCCTCTCCCTTACCCCTTACTCGGAGCCTTAGTAATAAAATCCCTAATTCTCGGAGTCTGAATCAATTTGCGGGTGTCGTTGAGGAGTTTATCGCCCCAGAGGTTCTCTTTGAGGTACTGAATATTGGCGTAGCGACTGTCGAGCACGATCGCTTTTTCAGCGGTGGTATAGGCTTCGGCTTGTTTGCCTTGAGCAAATAAAGCGACAGCAATTGCGAGCATTGGTTCTGCGGCTTTGGGATCGATCTCAACCGCTTTTTGCCAGTTTTGAATCGCGCCATTTAGATCGCCATTTTCATAACTAACCAAGCCAATATTATTGATTGCTGGCCAGAATTTGGGATCTTTTTTGACCGCTTTTTGATATTGAACGATCGCGTCTGGATACTTGCTTGATTTGTAATAAGCATTGCCCAGATCGAAGAGCGCGCTATTATTATCTGGCTTGATTTTTAGTCCAGTATTAATGACATCGATCGCCTTTAAATTATCACCTTTCTGAAAATATGCCGAGCCTAGCATAAAGAGAATGTCTGGATCTTGAGGTTTAATTGCTTTAGCCTGCTGGAGCGCATCAATTCCTTTTTGATACTTTTGAGTTTGGACGTATAAGGTACCCAAAAAAAACCAAGCTTCATGATTTTGGGGTACCAATTGGGTTGCTAATGCAACGCGAGGAATTGCCTGTTCGTACTGTTGAAATTGAACTAGTCCGGCTGCTTGTCTCAATAAACTCTTACTCGTCTCGATGAGAGATTGAGGATCTTGCTTGGGAGTGTAAGGTAGCAGAGCTTGGCTATAAGTTGCGGTTGGTAAACTGACAATCCCTAGACAGGCTGCAAGTAGTAATAAGTAAATCCGTTTGGGCACAATAAATATAGGTAGATTGCTAGTTGACAGTTGACAGTTGATAGCGAGGGATGACTGGTTTCTTTTCCGATTCCATCATAGGACAGATACTATCTCAATTTTCTATGAACTAGTCGCGTAGATCTAAGGGTACCCATAAAGGGCACCCTATAAGTTGTGCCCTTTATTGGTACCCACGGGTTATGACTTACCCCAAATAAATCAAATGGATTGCCTAAAAGTAGAGATTTCACTACCCACCGACATGACTTTTGACACTGGCAATCCCTTCTAGGGAAGAGTTAGAATAAATGTAAATAAACGTAACAGATGCTATTCACCAGTCGATCCTTTGTAAATTAGATAGCCTTGAGTTTCTATGCAATTACCTCTACTAAAAAATCTGAAGCACCCTCTCCCTGTTGTAGCAGGTATTGCAGCGGCGACAATTGGTGTCGCAGCACTGGGAAGTGTTGCGGTAAATCAGTTTAAACCAGCTCCCAAAATTAATCTCGAACGCTACACTGTGATGGCGAAAGCCCAAGATTTGACTGATAAAATCACTGCTAGTGGAAGTATCATTCCGTTCCAGACTGCGAACCTCAGCCCGAAAACATCGGGAAGGGTGGCGAGAATGTTTGTCGAGCAGGGAGATAAAGTCATTCAAGGACAGAAAATCGCACAGATGGAGAATGCTGAGGCGCAAGCTGCATTCGCCCAGGCTCAGGCGAGTGTACAGCAAGCTCAGGCGAATTTGAGTAAGGCAAAGAATGGGACTCGAGTCGAAGAAATCGCCCAAGCCCAAGCTAGACTAGATCAAGCCCAGGCTAATTTTAGTAAAGCTAAGAATGGCAACCGCCCCGAAGAAACCGCTCAGGTGCGGGCAAAATTAGCCCAGGCACAGGCAAATCTGAGTTTGACGAAATCCATAGCCCCACAACAAATCGAGCAGGCTAACGCCCAGATTTCCGCTGCTACAGCAAAGCTTAAACTCGCTCAAGCGCAAATTGATCGATATCGATCGCTAAAACAAGCAGGAGCGATCGCCCAAGATAAACTAGATCAGGCTACCGCCGATTATCAAACAGCCAGAGCCAATCTCCTTGACGCACAGCAGAAACTTCTACAGGTGCGCAATAATAGCCAATCCGAACTCAATCAACGCCAAGCCGTTGTCGCGGAAGTTCAGCAATCACTCCGTCAGTCTCAATTGGGAAGTCGATCGGAAGATGTCTCGAGTCTAGCTGCCCAAGTCGCCCAAGCACAAGCAGCATTTCAACAAGCAAAAAATGGCAGTCGCCCTGAGGATATCGCCCAATTAACAGCCGCAGTAGCTGTATCAAATGCTCAACTACAATCGGCTCGATCGCAACTAAATGATTCGGTAGTTATTGCACCTTTTGCAGGTTTAATTACGCAGAGATATGCGAGTGTCGGTGCATTTGTGACTCCCACAACTTCGGCTTCGACTAGTACCTCAGCTACCTCGACTTCGATTGTGGCTCTGGCAAAAGATATGGAAGTAAAAGCGAAGGTACCCGAAGTAGATATTGGCAAAATTAAGGTCGGTCAAAAAGTGGAAATTACCGCCGATGCTTTTGCTGACAGACCATTCCAAGGTACAGTAAGATTGGTTGCTCCCGAAGCAGTCGTCGAGCAAAATGTGACCTCATTTGAAGTCCGTGTCGCGCTGGGTAGTGGCAAAGAATTATTAAAATCGGGAATGAATGTTAATACCATTTTTAGTGGTAAAAGAACTAGTAATGCTTTGACAGTTCCCACAACTGCCATCGGTTCTAAAAAAGGTAAGACAGGTGTTTATATCCCTGATGAAAACAACGAGCCTAAATTCAAAGAAATTAAAGTCGGCGGTACTGTTAGAGACAAAATTCAAGTCTTAGAAGGTCTGAAATCTGGCGATCGAGTTTTCATCGATATTCCGCCAGGATTCAAAGAAAAAATGATGGGCGATAGCGGTAAATAGTTGATAGTTGCGAGAAGATACCCAACTTCTCGTTGGCGGTAGCGGAGAAGAGAAGAAGTCGGGTATCTGTTCTGAATGTTAGCCTTGATAAGGACGATCGATTCGATCGAGTGATACATTAGACTCTAATGGTACCCGACCTGGATTCTTGCGAGGTTCAGCAGCATAACCGATCGGAAGTACTAGCGCAATAGCGATATCTGGGTCATTTTCCGCACCGATTACCGCCTTAACTTTAGACTCGATCCAGCCATTCATCATACAGCTAGACAAGCCCAAACTCTCAGCCGCTAACATCGCATGAGTGGCGGCAATCATTGCATCCTTAATCGCATATTCCCGTACTTTTTCGCCTAATCCAACGGCAAAATCAGGAATAGCCTTCTTAAAATAACCAACGGTACCTTCATTCCAAGCACCAGTCTCTAAACCCTGCTCTAGAATCGGCGTTAAATCCTTCTCTCCAGCCTTAATATCCGCCGCAAACACCAAGTTTACTGGTGCTTGGAGGATTTGAGGTTGATTGAAACAAGCAGCTCCTAAAGCCGCCCTCTGCTCGGGATCTTGAACGACGATAATCCGCCAATCCTGAATATTGAAACTACTCGGCGCGGCTACCGTAAGTTCAATAATTTGGCGCAGTAATTCGGGCGAGATCGAGTCAGGCTTGAAATTCTTGATCGATCGGCGTTGTAAAATAGCAGTAGGTACGTCTAAAGGCATGTTAATTAGTTGATAGTTGATAGTTGATAGTTGATAGCTAAGACCGACTATCAGCTCTCCATTTTAGTAGAATTTGCTGCCTTCAGATCGACCCTCTGCGCCCTCTGTCTTGATGTCCTAAGCGCGCCCTAGGAACAAAGGCGTGCGGACGCTAGAAAAAAATACCGTCACGCTACCCACTAGATTCTACTGCGTCATCTGTTAACCAGTGACCAAATTCTTCCATAAATCGATCGCGTAAAATAGCATCGCGAATCTTTTGAGTGAAGCTAATTAACTCCGTAATATTGTGAATCGATAACAGCGTAAATCCCGTAATTTCACCACAGCGGACGAGATGACAGAGGTAGGCGCGGCTAAAATTCTGACAAGTATAGCAAGGACAAGTATCGTCTAAGGGGGTAAAATCGCGCTTGAATGGGGCATTCTTGAGATTCCATCTTTCACCCCTGACGAAGGCTGCACCATGCCTAGCGACCCTTGTAGGTATCACACAGTCGAATAAATCGATACCGGAGGCGATCGCGATCGCCATTTCTTTATAAGTACCGATACCCATCAGATAACGCGGCTTACTCGCAGGCAATAATGGGGCTGTCGCCCGCACGATTTTGTGGATAAAATGTGGTGGTTCGCCGACACTGACACCGCCAATGGCAAAACCATGTACGTCAAATTCTTGCAAAGACTTAGCAGCTTCCGCCCGTAAATCTAAGTGTACGCCGCCTTGGACGATCGGAAATAACGCCTGATCTTCCGGGCGTTGATGTGCCTTGATACAGCGTTCGAGCCAGCGGTAAGTGCGATCTGTAGCGGCGACGACTTCCTCGCGGGTGGCGGGATAGGGCGGACATTCATCGAATGCCATAATTACATCTGCACCGAGAGCATTTTGAATCTCGATCGATTTTTCTGGTGAAATAAAAATCGTCCGTCCATCTAAGGGTGATTTGAATGTCACACCTTCCTCGGTAATCTTCCGCATTTTACTGAGACTGAATACCTGGAAACCGCCGGAATCGGTTAACATTGGACCTTTCCAGTTCATGAATTTGTGCAATCCACCAGCTTCTTTGATGATATCTTCGCCGGGACGAAGGTGGAGATGATAGGTATTCGCCAGTACCATCTGGGCTTGGGTATCTTCAATTTGGGCGGCGGTGAGGGTTTTTACCGCCGCAGTCGTCCCGACGGGCATAAATCTCGGTGTTTCGACAATCCCGTGGGGAGTGTGAAAAACACCAGCGCGAGCGTGAGTGTGACTGCATTTACCGATGCAGTCGAAAGCGAAATTGGAGTGATTCAAAATGCCAGAGTCAAAATTTTACGCGAAACCGAGATGGTGAGCATTGCCCTACCTACATCTGACTATTATTCTAAAGCCCAAGACCGCACTTTTCGCTAAACCACTGTTCATTCCAGATGTCTAATTTGACACTGGGAATCGAGTGAGCCTAACTTGTCAGCTCTTCTTCACCAGCCCAACCACTAGGATCCATGTCTTCTTCATCTTCTTTGACGCGACGGATGGGCAAATTGGCGATCAAAGCTGTCGCACGGTGATTGCTCTCTAGGGTAAAATCTAGTCCTTGAGCATCCAGTTCGACATAGCGGGAGACAACTTCGAGAATTTCTTGCCGCATCATCTCCACCATTTGGGGGCTAAGATCGGATCTATCATGGGCGATCACCAATTGTAGTCGCCGCTTTACTTGTTCTCGACTGGGTACGATGTCAACACGGGGAAATAACATATCCAGGAATTCATTAATCATAGTCATAATTGCGGTCGGTAGAGGGAATTAGCACCTGAATGATAGAATCGTTGATGGGTAAAGAATGGTGGCAATAATTACTGACAAGTTTTCCGACCCAGTACCCAGCTATTATGTAGCTATTATTTACCCAATTTTTGTAATTAAAGATCCGATTTAAAAGACGATCGAACGGCGAAGGCAATCGATTTACTGAAAATCTACAGCAGGGGATAACTGGAGATATCGGATTATTTAGCTTACTTTTTACTAAACATTTTACGGAACCGTGTAAACAAATTATCACGATTGAGTGACAAATCTAGATAAGGAATTGTTTCGCCACAGACGCGATGAGCGATATTATCATAAGCTTTGGCAGCGCGGGAGGTAGTATTAGCATCTAGTACCAATGGTTCGCCACGATTGGTAGAAGTGATTACTTGCTCGTCTTCAGGTACAACACCGATTAATGGGATGGCGAGGATTTCACAGACATCTTCTACTGACATCATCTCACCTGCTTTGACCATTGCCGGACGCAGCCGATTGACAATTAATCTGGCAGGGGTAATGTTACTAGCTTCTAACAAACCGATTACTCGATCGGCATCACGAACAGCAGAAATCTCTGGAGTCGTTACTATCAGAGCTTCTTGAGCTGCTGCAATCGCATTTTTAAACCCCATTTCAATCCCCGCAGGGCTATCAATTAAAACATAATCAAACTGCGGTGCGAGTTCGCCTACCATCCATTTCATGTGATTGGGGGTAATCATCTCCGCCTTGCGATTTTGGGTAGCGGGTAATAGTACCAATCCTGGTTGGCGTTTGTCTCTGACTAATGCTTGCTCCAGCCGACATTCACCCGCGAGTACTTCTACCGCCGTATATACAACGCGATTTTCCAATCCTAATAATAGATCGAGGTTTCGCAGTCCAAAATCACCATCAACTAGGGCGACTCGATGCCCCATTTTAGCCAGAGTCATGCCTAAATTTGCTGTGACGGTGGTTTTGCCCACTCCACCTTTACCGGAAGTAATTACAATAATGCGAGTCATGAATTATTAATTATAAAATCTGATTACTGACAAACGATCGAATCTTGAGGGTTCGCAAAAAATAGGTACTGTTAAAGTTAAGTATGATTTATCATTTTTGCAACAAACAATTATCTTACTCTCCCATCTCCCATCTCCCATCTCTAGCTTTTCAGCCAAAATTCATTCAGATCTCAGTGCTGCTGGGAGAGCTAATTCGCGGAGATACGGGGTAGTTTTCATATCGACTGCTCTTGCAATCCGAATTCCTTGGGGGGTAACGTAAGCGATTTCTGGCTCAAACTGGGGCGGTGGAGTTTCTGGAGCGCGGGCGACTCGATCTGCAATCCGCAGTTGAGTTGGCTCCATCTGAAGTGCCATAATCAAACATTGAGGGTTATTGGGATAACCAGCATGGGCAATCCCCCGCAATCTCCCCCACACGATAATATCCCCTGCGGCAAAAATTTCACCACCAGGATTGACATCCCCCATGATAATCACATTACCTTGGTGCCGGATGTCCATTCCCGATCTCACAGTCATTTGTAAGTAAATCGGCTCGACGAGAATCGGTGTCGAGTCTGTTTCTGAAGGGGGGCTTAATGGGGCGATGATCGCCTGTTGAGTCACCGAATAACCTGCGGTAGCCGCCGCTACCGCCGTTTGTCTGCGGCTGGTAGCCACGAGCTGGAGTTGTAATGATGCCTCAGTTAGGGCATCATTAATCCCCTGTAATTGTCGAGCGTCTAACAATCGATCGTTTGCAATCAGATGTACTGGGGCGAGTGGTTGCCAAAATCTTTTACCAGATTGAAGTCTTTGCTGGAGTTGCTCCCACAAGTCGTTCCAACTCGCAGAAGCCGGAGTTTCGGATTCTGTCGGGAGGATCAATTTCACCACACCATCTTCATTTTTGAGTCGAATTTGCAATTTGGGTTGCTGCGCTGGAGTCGCGGGGATGGGATCTGCTGACTCCTGAGCATTTATGGGCAAGGTAGATGAAGAATCAGCATTCATGGACTACAGAGTGACGATTGATTATGACAATAGCATCCCCATCTTACCTGCAAACGGATATTTCGCTGAAATGTTAAGCATGTATTTAGAAATATGCGCGAAGTCGTTCTATGATTTAGAAAGTTTCATGTATCAAATCAAAACTCGATTATGCCAAAATTAGGATTAGTATTTTTGACTGTAATGCTTACATTAACTGGGTTTGGATCTATTCAAACAGCAACAGCAACTCAGCTTCGATCGCCGACAATTCGATCGATTTTTCCTCAGAGTGTCGTTGCAAAAGATGTGCGATTTTTTACATTGGCGAAGAAATGTACGATTAGAAGGTATCGTCGCCCTCATTAATTCAGTGGACAGTTAACAGCAAAATTCTGATAACTAATTGAATTCACTTAGTTACTAGTACTAAGCGGCGGAAGTCAGGATACTATTTATTTCTCCCAGTCTCCCTATCCCCTCAAAATAGTAACTAAATTTACGCCGCCCAGTACTAGTACAGTGCGGCATGAATTAGGGGATCATTTCTTTATCCTCGTCCCCCCGTCCCCCCGTCCCCCCGATTGGTAAATCTATAAATATGATCAGTTTCAGTCAGATCCTTTGGACAGCATCTAAAAGAATAAGTTTAATTCGGATTTGGGCAGTTGCTAGTAACGTTTTTCGGGAAGTAGTGCGCGATCGGATTTTATTCGTAATCGGCTTCTATGCAGTGCTAATGTTGGCAGCTTCACGGATATTACCCGAAATTGCTGGTGCTGTCCAGGATAAAATTCTCCTCGACTTTGGGGCTGCTAGTGCCAATTTACTCGGAGTGGTAATCGCAATTTTTGTGGGTACGAATTTAATTAATAAAGAGATCGAAAAGCGAACTGTGTTTGTAATTGTCACCAAGCCAGTTAGTAGTCTAGAATTTATTCTCGGCAAACATTTAGGTTTGTCTGGCGTATTAGCAATTTTAGTCGCTGGGATGATGGTAATTTATCTAGCTATCCTCAGTATTGCTCATATTAATTATCAATTGATGCCGCTGCTGTTGACGGGGTTCTTTCTGTTTTTAGAACTATGTTTAGTTACAGCGGCGGCGTTGTTATTCAGTGTATTCACTAGTTCCATTTTAGCGATTTTACTCACAGCTTCACTGTATTTAGTCGGACATCTCAGTGAGGGGATGGTGAAGTTAGCTGGCATCACCAAAAATCCTAGTTTTCAAGACTTAACCGACAAGCTATATTTGATTCTTCCAGATTTATCTCGTCTCGATCTTAAAAATGACGCTGTTTATGGCGTAATTCCACACGCAGATACCATGCTGTTAAATGTTGGCTATGCAATAGTTTATACAGCGGCGTTGTTAGTTATGACGACGGTTATTTTTTCACGGAGACAGTTTTGAAGGTGGATAGTGAATGGGTTGTTAGTGTGTAGCGGTGCTCGAATATTTGGGGATACTCTCCCATCTCCCATCTAATCAACTAATTTTTTAAACCGTTTCTTGCCGACTTGAAGCACCTTCCCAACTAGATTAGCTGCGTCATCATAGGTGAGTTCGATATCGGTAATGGGTTGTCCATCTAATTTGACAGCATTGCCTTGGATTTGTCGTTTGGCATCGTTGCTACCAGAACACAAGCCGCTAGCCGAAAGGAGTTGAAATATTTTGGCGGGGAAATTGACAGCCGCTAGCGAGAATTCGGAGATACTGTCGCCACCTGCATTTTGCCCTGGTTTGGTGATGAGCGCGATCGAGTCGGCTTGAGCTTGAGTTGCTTGAGCCGTGCCGTGATACTGAGTAACTACTGTGAGTGCGAGGAGTTTCTGGGCAGCTCTGGGGTTCTCTGGGAGTCGATCGATCGAAAGGTCAGTTAGCAGCGTAAAATAATCTTTGATGATGCTGTCGGGCGTTTTCTCTAGCTTAGAGTACATACTTAGGGCATCTTCCCCCAAGCCGACATAGTTATTCAGGGATTTGGACATTTTTTGGACTCCATCGGTACCCAATAAAATCGGCATCAATAAGCCAAATTGAGGAGTTTGTCCAAAATGACGTTGGAGATCTCGCCCCACAGCGAGATTAAACTTTTGATCTGTACCGCCAACTTCGACATCAGCGTTGACAGCCACCGAGTCATAGCCCTGCATCAGTGGATAGAGGAATTCATGGAGAAAGATCGGGTTTTCCTGTGCGTAGCGGTTAGCAAAACCTTCTTTGGCAATCATTTGCCCGACTGTCATCGTCGAAAGTAATTCCAGGGTTTGACCGAGATCGAGTTTGGATAACCATTCAGAATTGTAGCGGACTTCTAAGCGTCCTGGCGTATCAAAATCTAGGATGGGGCGAACCCGATCGAGATAAGCTAAAGCATTGGTAGTAACTTGCTCTGGGGTAAGTTGTTTACGAACTTCAGATTTTCCAGTCGGATCGCCGATTCGTGCGGTAAAATCGCCGATAATGAGTACAGCAGTATGTCCAGCATCTTGGAACGATCGCAGCTTCCGTAATGGGATACTATGACCTAAATGAATATCGACACCAGTGGGATCGATGCCCATCTTAACTCGTAATGGTCGGTCTGTTTGAGCTAGTCGCTGGGCAAGATTTTCGCCAGGATCTGTAGAGTTTGGTTGATGGGGAAAAATCTCAGTCAGCCCCCGAAACAACCACTCAAACCGATCTAATCCTGGCACAGATACACTAACAGTCATAAATAGAAAATCAAAAATCGGACGGAATCTAAAAATAGTTCCAAGTTAAGCTTATTATGGAAACTGAAATATTTTTACATACTCTGTTATTTTCGTTAATATTTCCAGCTACAAATCCACCTCAATCGGCGATCGCTAGTTTATAATCACTTTACGTCATCAGATCGCCATCGACTAGCTTGCATTGATTGTCCCTAATTTGAGAGAGAAAGATACTAGTGTCTTCTAGAGCTTTAAACAAAAAGAACCCCAAACCGATGAGACAAC
Organism: Chamaesiphon sp. 336R_metabinner_41; assembly: GCA_025359915.1. Classification (GTDB taxonomy): domain Bacteria; phylum Cyanobacteriota; class Cyanobacteriia; order Cyanobacteriales; family Chamaesiphonaceae; genus Chamaesiphon. Next base: position 14,070 of record JANYDE010000049.1, read on the forward strand.
AACCCAAAGAACGGGGTTTCTTGGGCGGTATCAGTCAAATTGCGGGTGGTACCATGTTGGGTGTCACGATGTTAGCCAGTTCGATTGTGGCTGGTAGCCTAGTAGGATTAGCCATTAGTTTCCGCAACTTACCAGATGTGCGGGTATTACGGAGCTATGCTCCAACGGAAACCACCTATATCTATGATGTCAAGGGTGTTCAACTAGCCAGTCTCCATGATGAAGCCAATCGGGAAGTCGTACCACTAGATCGAATTTCACCACATTTGAAACGCTCTTTGCTAGCGATCGAGGATAGTCATTTCTACTATCATCAAGGTGTGGATCTCACGGGTGTGGGACGAGCAATCACTGCCAACTTCAAAAAAGGTGGTGTGAGCGAAGGTGGTTCGACGCTGACAATGCAGTTGATCAAGAACTTATTCCTCTCCCAAAAACGTCAATTTAGTCGCAAGTTAGCTGAAGCCGTATTGTCAGTTCGACTCGAACAGATTTTCCGCAAAGACGAAATTTTGGAAATGTACCTCAACCAAGTTTATTGGGGTCATAATAACTATGGGGTGGAAACTGCCTCCCAAAGTTATTTTAACAAACATGCCTCCGAGCTGAATTTAGCTGAAGGAGCGATGATGGCAGGCGCAATCGCCGCACCGGAAAAATACAGCCCATTTATTAACTTCAAAGTATCTAAAAAGCGGCAAGAGCAAGTACTGAAAAGACTTTTGGATCTAAACTGGATTACCGCTGCCGAAGAAAAGAAAGCAAGAGAATATAAAATCAAACTCGGTAAAATTAAGACTTGGCAGAGTAGTAAACTTCCCTATGTAACTGATACCGCGATCGAAGAACTCAATCAACGTTTTGGTAGAGAAACTGTCCGCAAAGGCGGAATGCGGATTCAGACAACGATCGATTATAACTTCCAAATGACCGCCCAAAAAGTGGTCGAAAATGCTTACGAGCGGATGGGAAATAAAAAATACCAAATTAGTTTAGTCGCGATCGATCCGCGTACTCACTTTATCAAAGCAATGGTCGGTGGAGTCGATTACAAAAAAAGTAATTTTAACCGGGCCATGTACGCGAACCGTCAACCAGGTTCCTCATTTAAACCTTTCGTTTATTACACTGCCTTTGCCACAGGGAAATTTACCCCAGAGTCAACAGTTTATGATACCCCCGTGCGCTATCGCGACGGTAGTGGCTACTATTCCCCCCGCAACTACGGTGGCGGCTATTCTGGCGCAATGAGTATTCGGACTGCACTAGAACACTCCGCCAACGTTCCCGCTGTCAAAATGGGCAAGGAGGTAGGCTTGGACAAAGTGATCCAAACTTGTCGCACGCTCGGTATCAAAAGTCCGATCGAACCTGTTGTCTCCTTACCATTAGGCGCAGTTGGCGTTACCCCCGTCGAAATGGCTGGAGCCTTTGCCACATTTGCGAGTAATGGGTGGCAATCCGAGACTACCAGTATCCTCCGCGTAACTGATAGCGACGGAAATGTTTTACTAGACAACACCCCTCAGCCCCAACTGATTCTCAATCCCTGGGCAACAGCGCAACTCAACAGCGCACTCCAATCAGTCGTCAGCAATGGTACTGGGAAAGAGGCCGCTATGGGTCGTCCAGCCGCTGGAAAAACTGGAACCACTTCATCGGAACGAGATGTCTGGTTTGTGGGCTACGTACCTCAGCTAGCCGCCTCTGTGTGGATTGGCAAGGATGACTACACTCCTCTAGGCAAAGGAGTAACTGGTGGTACCTATGCTGCCCCCATTTGGCGCAGTTTCATGAGCGAGGCTCTCCAAAATGAACCAGTAGAAGCTTTCGCGCCTCCGGCTAAATTTAAACGCCCAGGCGGGTAGTGAATACTCGAACATTAGATGGTATTCACTGTCTTGAAGCACCATCAACGTTACACACGAATAACCCATTCACTATCCACTATCCACCATCCACTCGTTATTCTACTTATCAATATCTAATTTCATCCGCTCAAGAGCTTGATTCATTTGCTCGAACATTTGGAGCGGAGTCATCCCAAACTGGCTCATTTGCGTGTTCATTTGTTCGACAGTCATCTTTGCCATGAAATCATCGGAAAGTTCAAACCGTTTCATGAAAATCCGGTATCGATCGAGTAGCGTTTCCATCCGTTCGATAAACACGATCTTACCATCGCGGTCAAATTTACCATATTTACTGCCTAGCTGCGTCAGTTGTTGATAATCTTCAAACAACTGCTTTGCTTCTTGTTGGATGATGTCAGAATCAAAAAATCCCATGACAGATAATTATAGTAATAAGGTTAAACTTGAGAAGGCATAGTAATCGATGCTCATAATTATATTCTAAGTCAGTCTCGAACCACTGAGAACTGCGGTTTCCCGTATTAGAGGATTGGTAATGTTCGACCTTAACCAGGCAGCGATTAGCTATCAAACCACACCCAAAAATCGTCAAGTGTCGATAATTTTAGCTTTTGCAGGTGTGATCGCCCCAGTAGCTGGATTTCACAAATTTTATTTAGGACAACCCTTTTGGGGTATAGTTTACCTATTATTCTCCTGGACTCCGATTCCGCACATTGCGTCAGCGATCGATGCTGTCTGGTATCTTACTCAAGATAGTACCCACTTTGAAAGTAATATTAGATCGATCGAATTAGCGACGACTGCCTTAACAATCCGCCCACAACCCATAGCTAGTGTCGCCGAATCCATCCGTGAGCTAGAAAAACTTCGCGCTGATGGTTTGATCTCCGAATATGAATTCGAGCAAAAACGTCGTCAATGGCTGGATAGGGGATAGGAGATAGTGAATAGTGAATAGTGAATAGTGAATAGTGAATAGTGAATAGTGAATAGTAAATTGAATCTAAAGCCTATCCCCTATCCCCTAAATAACTTGAGTCACGATCCTACGCGTACCGTTCAGTTTTTTTTTAAGATGTCCTTACGATCGCGTATTATCGAAGACCCTTATTATCGGTTTAAGTCAGCATTTGAGATTGCTGTCGCTGCCGATTTGGGGGTGCAAATTGATGTCAATCAGGCTGGTGTTGATGATTGGTTACGATTACCAGGACTTTCGATTCATCAAGCACGTCAATTAGTAACTTTGAGTGAGGCGGGAGTAGCTTTTTATTCGATTTCCGATCTTGCGGCTGCGCTGAATATTCCCCTCCAGAGACTGCAATGGTTGGCTCCAGTCTTGAGCTTCCAGTATTATGATACCGCGTTAGCTCTACCCTCTGTCCAGATTAATCGATCGACAGTAGCCGAATTAGTCCAAATTCCCCAAATATCCCCAGAATTAGCCACTGAAATCATCAGCCAACGCGAACAGGGTGGAAACTTTACCGATTTAGTCAACTTCCAACAGCGATTAGGATTATCGGGCGAATTAATTGGTACATTGATGCATTATTTCCAATTTTGATATTTACCCCACCCTAACCCTCCCGTTGTTCACTAAACCACCAAATTCAACGCTGCTACCAATCGATCGTTTTCGGCAATCGTCCGCACAGCAACCCGAAAGAATCGATCTCCCAGTTCGGGGAAACTAATACAGTCCCGAATTAAAATTTGATGTTGTTGCAAAAGCTGGGTTTGGATCTCCGTCGCCGATCGATTAGATCGAACTAAAATAAAGTTAACAGCACTAGGATAGGCATGTAATCCAGCTATCTGTTGCAATCCTTCAAACAGGCGATTTCGAGCGGGTAAGAGCCAATCCCAGGTGCGCTGCTGGAATTCGGTATCAGGGAGCACGGCGATCGCGGCTGCGGCGGCTAGAGCGTTTACTGGCCAAGGATCGCGCCAATTTTTCCAGCGATTTAATCTGTCTGGATGAGCCAGACAGTAACCCAGTCGCAATCCTGGCAAACTATAAAACTTGGTGAGCGATCGCAAAATCACCAGATTGGGATACTGGGCAATGAAGGGGATGAAACTTTGCTGCTCTGCGGGGGGTAAAAAGTCCATAAAAGACTCATCAATGACCACAAGGTCAAATTGTGCCAAATAAGGGAGGATTGTCTCTTGCCGCCAAATTTGCCCCGTTGGGTTGTGGGGATTATTAATTATCAGTCCGAGGGCATGAGGAATCTCGCCAGGGAGATGGCGTAAGGCAAAATCGAGATCGCCAATTTCCCCATCGGCGGCGATCATCGATCGAGTGATGATTCTGGAGCCGAAGGTTTGGAGCGATCGCCAATAGTCCCCAAAGGCGGGTGTGGGGATGATAGTGGCATTGAGCTTGGAAAACTCCCAACCTGCCCAAGTTAATAATTCTGCCGCCCCGTTGCCTGGGAGCACCCAGTTAGCGTCGATATTATGATGACTGGCGATCGCCCGACACAGTTCGGGATAATCGGGGTCGGGATAGTTTGTCAGATGGTTTATTTGCAGCTTAATGGCAGCAAGTGCCGTTGGGGAAGGTCCCAACGGGCTGATACTTGCTGAAAAATCTAAGATCAGAGAGGGGGGACATCCCGCTACGGTAGCTGCCCAGTTTGGGTTCCCCCCATGTTGTGGTCTATTCAAAGAATATTTCCGAATGTAGATTCAGCAAGACAAGAGTCTAGTCTTTGTTAGCAGAAACTTTGTCCTTGAACAATTTACCTGCGGAGAATGCAGGTACCTTAGTTGCGGGAATTTCCATTTTCTCGCCAGTTCTAGGATTGCGACCTTCACGTTTTTGACGATTTCTGGGTTCAAAGGAACCAAATCCTACTAAAGTAACCTTGTCACCTGTCGAAACAGCTTCCATAATGGCTTCCAATGCGGCTGACAATACTGTATCAGCTTGCTTCTTGGTCACGCTAGCTGTTTCAGCTACCCGATCGACTAATTCACCTTTATTCATGTGTAGATCTCCGTTTTTGATGTTGTATGTAGATAAAGCACAATACCATGATTCATGTCTGTGTCATCTTTTGTCATTGGTGGAAAGTTGAATTATTGGATTGAAAACGTGTCTATGAGACGTTTTCAATCCTTACTTCTCGAAGCTTACAGATCTGCTGGCGACTCGATGGTTTGCCTTGATAGGTAGAAATTACCAGTCCAGTTTGCCACCTTTGTTGCTGAAACTCTCATGCGATATTACTTCCACTGCATTATTCTAATGTCTACAAGCCTAATCTGGATCGCTGAAAGCTTTAATTTATGTTGATTTTCATTATTTTGGGTATTGTTTGTATGAAATTTGACCAAAAATAGGGGTCTGGACGATCAGATGGAGGAATTAAGGCTATCGATAGTCTCTAATTTCCCCCAGCCCTGAATATTCCAGACCCGATATTAATTGATTCTTTTGAGTTGCTGCGGAGATTTTTACCCCACCCCAGCCCTCTCCGAGGATGCGGGGAGGGAGCAAAGCTTCCCCTTTATAAGCTACATTGTATACACAAGTCTGTTGGAGTTGCTGCGTAGTCCTGATACCCCACCCTAACCCTCCCCGAGGATGCGGGGAGGGGACAAGAGTCCCACTTTTCAAGGGGAAATTCATCTCATACCAAGTTTAAGGTAGTCAAGGATAACTTAGCTCCTCCCCGCATCCTCGGGGAGGTTGGGTGGGGTATAGATCTCCGCATCATCTCCAACAGACTTGCCGCACCGTAGCCTCTCTCAGGGATGTAAATTTATTTTCCAATCAACAATCTGGCATCAACACCAGGGGTGTAATTAATCTGACCGCGACTATCGTTGAGAATTTGAGGGGTGAGTAGGACTACGACCTCTTGGCGTTGATTGGTTTTGGTGGTACTGCGGAACAGGGCACCGAGGATCGGAATATCGCCGAGGATTGGTACCTTGGAGACGCTGGTGCGATCTGATTCTTGGATAATCCCTGATAGGATCAAGGTCTGACCATCGCGCAGGCGAATTTCTCCAGAATTCATCGTCCGTGATTGTAACAAAGCAATATCGCCATCTTGGGTGGTTACAGTACTACCGATCGAGGATACAGTAGGTGTGACCCCAACCGAGATATAACCATTGTCATCAATCCGGTTGACCAAGATATCCAAGCTCAAACCAGCTTGCTTGATAATTGGCTCTCTGGTACTAGTGGTTGCACCTGTACCCGCAACTGAGTTGATTTTGAAGCCACCAAATACATCTTGGGTCAAATTGACGCTAGACTTTTGACCTTCCTGAACTACTAAGGTAGGATCGGTCAAGATCTTGCCGCTACCACTGATGATTTGAGCTTGGAGAGTCGAGAGGAACTTGGTTGGAAGCTGAAGGTTTTGAGGCACCGCATAGGTAGCTTTTGCCGCAGTTGGTCTGTTTGTATTGTATGCGGCTGGTACTGCTGGAGTCGTCGTTGTAACTCCAGCGACTGCCGCTACAGCAGGGGTGATCGTACCGTCGGCATTGGTGATTGCAGGTGTTCCAGGGGTTCCGCCTGTCGTCGTTGTGATTGCAGGTGTCGCTGCTGTAATTAAGCCGCCTGGAGCAACAAGTCGTCCTGTGGTTGGACTGATCACAAATCCATCAGTAGCCGCAGTAACATCAGTTGCGCCAGGTTGATATGGGTTTGCAGTACTCCCAAAACCTGGACGGGCAACGTTCCCTAGTCCATTACTATCAGTACCTGATTGACCACTTTGGTTAGCATTCGGCTGATAGTCAACGAAGGTTTGATTACCTCCAGGTAAATTGAGTCCAACAATCGGCGGAGTCGTTGGGCTACTGAGCACCTGACTAGTAGTAGCAGGATTGTAGCCACCATAGTTGTAGACTGCAGCACCTTTATCGACGGAGAGGAAGCCATCGCCGACTTTGAATGACAAGCTATTGCTCATGCTGTCAGCGTTGGAGAGGTTGACATCCACGATTTTGACGTTGAGGGCAACTTGACGACGGCGAGCATCTAGTCTCATGATCATCGCCGAGGCGATTTCGACTTTGCGGGCGGTGCCGACTAAGGTAATCGAGTTGAGACGTTCGTCCACGTTGACAGCCATCCCACGTAGTAGCACAGGTGCATTAGCGGTATTGATGCTAGTCAGCCCGACTTGGATCGATTTTTTAACAGTTGTTTGTGTTACTTCACCGACTTTCAGCGTTTCCGATACGGTTGTTTCCTGTGGGGTTCTGGCTTCTGCACCTTGAGAAGCCAAGAATGCCGCAGCCGCAGGCGCTGAAATCTGATTGACGCGAAGAGTGCGAACAACGTTTTCCTGAATTGAGTCAGGTAGTTTTGGTCCAACGAAAACAGTTCTGCCTACGCGCACCGCTTCATAGCCACTCATTTTCAGCACATAATTAAATGCACTCTGAACGGGTTCATTGCGAAGATTGAGCGTAATTTTGGCTTCAGGCTTTTGCGCACTTACCCCCTCTACACGTACCCCTCCCGCAGTTGCATTATTTTTATCATCAGGATTATGAGCTATGTATGCCAGGTTCAGACCAGAAGTTTGAACGAGGATTTCTAGTACTTCCCGAATTGGCGCGTCTTTTAATAGCAATTTGGGAATGTTTTTGTCGCTACCCAAATCGACGGCATTGAAAATTGTCGCATCCAGGTTGGAAACGCTGATATCGCCGACTGGTGGTGCTACAGCCCGCGTAATTCCAGGAGTTGCTAGCCCGACACCAGGGGTGGGGGTGACACCATCAATGGTGATGCGAGGATTGGGGACGAGGGGCTGTTGAGTTGGTGCTGGGGGTGGTGGAGGAATTTGGGCGAGTAAATCGCTCAGAGGGTTGTTGTGAGCTGACTGGGCAGGTTGTGGTGCTGCATTAACATTAGTGGCAGATAATGCGGCAACCGCGCTACCCATCACAATACTAGTAATAATCTGTTTACGTTTTCTCACTTTTAGATCTCCTATTCCAGGAAAATATTGACGGGGTGGTTTAATAATTAATAATTAATAATTGATGATTAATAATTAATTGAATACTGCGGTCTTACTTTTTAGTTTTAGCTGGGGGTGGGGGTGGGGCTGCCGCAGCTTGTTCGGCGGCATTGAGTGGGATGAGAGCTTGGATTTTGAATGAGGTTTTGATGGTAGCTTCTGGCTGGGGGATGAGTTTTCCTTGCTCGTCTACTACGGTTTTTTGTGTTTCCTTATCTACATCCGCCTTAAATTCCTTGATAATGAGTAATTGATCCAATCTTTCGATCGTGCGTAAAATCGATTGGACTTGATCGAAGTTGCCTTTGACGACGATATTTACTCCTTTTCGTTTGATTTTGTTGTTCAACGCCGATCCTAGCGAGCCATCGGTGATAATGGCGGCACCACTACTGCCACCACCAGGTACGGGTGCATCTGGTGAGAATTTTTGCAATTGTCCTTGACGGATATTTACTAATTTATTCAGATCCAGGAGCAGTGTATCCAACTTTTTATCACTGGCAAATAGTCCGAGGACTACTTGCTTTTGGGCATTGGCTCGATCGAGACTTTGTTCAGCCGCTGCAATTTTTTTGGCGTTATCTTTCCGTTGCTGAATTTGGTCTTGAGTCTGAGCTAGTTTAGCTTCTAGCTCCTGATTTTTAGCCAGTTGTGGTTGCAAAGAACTCACGAATATATAGCCAGAAATACCTAGCCCAAGCGTTGCAATACATAAACCAACAACTGCTGGACTAAAGGTAATTCCAAATACAGATGGATAAGTTGGTGCTGAAATAAAAGATGTATTGCTTACTAAATCGCTTTCGATTAAATCGCTATTGTATGTCATGGTTTGATCACCTGCTGTTGTTGAAGACTTTTGAGTCGAGCGACTAAACCAACAGCACCTTTACGCTCCAGTTCGCGGATCAGATCTGCCGCTGGAATCCGTTTGAGTGAAGTTTGAATTTTGTATTCAACTACTGCGGGTAGTTCTAACCGATTTGGTTTAGTTGGAACAGTTGCTGTAGTGCTCGCAGCTTTGGCAATTGTCGGTCTAGTCAATGTGACAACAGGCATCAGTCCAGCACTGAGGAGCTGGGTTTCATCAGGATTGAAGAATGCTGATTGCTTGAGTGTCAAGATGAAATTGTTGACTTCATCGAAGGATTTTGCCGTTCCGGTGATATCCAACTTGGTGGTTGGGACATCTGCCGCCAGGGGAGTCGCTGGAACGATTGGAGCTTCAGCTTTGTTACCACCAGGTGGAAATTTCGCCGCGATCGAGTCTTCTAATGTAGGGTATGTAGTGATTCCGCCAGCCGCTGGAGCCGCAGTTGGTGCTTTTGCTGGTGCTGCTGTTGCTGCTGGTGCTGGTGCTGGTGGTGTTAGCTTGGCTTCAGGGTTGGGAACAGTGGAGATTTTGGCAGCCAGACCACCCTTGGGTGCTACAGGAGCGGCTGCGGCTGTGACGATGGGCGAAGTGGACTTAACTTCACTTTGAGCAACAGTGTTAATCTGAACGCCTTGGGGAATGCTTTCCCGTAAGTCTTGGAGCACTGCTGACCAGGGTTGCACCTGATTAAAGACACTGGCGAAGGACTGAGTTTCATCAGTAACTTGGGTCACTTGCCCATTTAGTTCTCCCAGACGGCGATCTTGCGCCTGGAGACTGCCTAATTTCAGATCCAATTCTTTTTGTTTGGCTTCCAGTTGGCTGGTCTGTTGACCAAGCCAGAACCAGCCGCCACCAGCCGAGATCAGAGTCAATGCGGCTGCGCCGATGCCGATAAATAGCGGAATTTTGCTATATCTACTCGGTGCAATGGCTGTCCCGCCAGCGAAATCTGGCTGGGTACCTGTTTGGTATTCAGTCCTTTCTCGGAGTAAATTGATATCAATGCTATACATATTTTTATACCTGGCGCATACCTAATCCTAGAACTACTCCTAGTCCAGGTCGTTGACTGATGGGAATATCCATTTCTGGATCTAAACCCAATCCGCCGATAGGATCGACTTGAGTGGTGGGAATGCTCAATCGCTGAGTGAAGAAGAGATCCAGTTGTCCCATACCACCACCTGGACCGGCGAGTAACAGTTGTTCGAGCTTGAGATCTTGACCGTTGTGGCTGAGGTAAAAATCGATACTGCGGCGAACTTCATCGGCTAATTCCGCGAGAATCCGCATCATGGCAGCCATCCCAGGATTGATACTGGTCATGCTGGAACTAGTATGAATGCTACTTACTGGCATATCAGGAATGGTGATATCTAGCAGTGCTTCGGAGTTTCTGGTGACAGGGAGATTCATCGCACTACTGAGTGCTTCCTGGAGTTGATAAGTCCCAATCGGTACAGTCCGATTAAATTGGGGGATACCATTGACGACAATGGCGATTTCAGTACAGTCAAATTCGATATCAATCAAAACTACTGCTTCTTGGGGCGCGAATTGGCGCAGTTGTTCTTTGATTGTGCGCAAGACTGAGAAGCTACTAATCTCTAGAACTTTTACTTCTAATCCAGCATATTGGAATGTCTCGATATAACTATCGGTAACTTCCTTCCGAGTTGCTGCTAGCATCACTTGGACTTTGTCCAAACCATCTTCGTCTGTGATTAAATCCAGCTTTTGATAATCGAGATCGACTTCTTCACGCGGATATGGTAAATATAATGCTGCTTCTTGATTTAGAATCAGATCGTGGACTTCTCGATCGTTTAATTCGGCGGGTAATGGAATTAATTTGATCGTGGCTTCCCGCATCGGTACGGAGGTAGCGACATGAGTAGCTTTAATTTTATTATCGGCTAAGGTCTGGCTAATCAACGCGCCTAACTCTTGGGGATTGACAATTCTCCCTTCCTCAAAAATTCCTGCGGGAACTTCAGCAGAACAGAGATGTTTGAGGGTGAGATCGGCACCTTTCTTTTGGAGTTGGGCAATATTGATCCGTTCGGATCCAAGTTCGATTGCCACTCCATTACCCCGCCGAGGAAACAGATTTTTTAATCGATTAAGCATATAAAATTTTTACTCATAGCCTGGAATATGCCACTGGGGAAAGTAGCGAAGACGGGAGGATAATTTAAAAAGAAACAAGAACTAGAGTGTCAGAGAAAGAATGCTGTTTATCCTGCTCGATCGAAACCGAAGCAAATTATTCAGCTATTTAATCCCTCTCCTACTTAAATTACCCTCATCAACCTATCGAAATTAACATTGCTAATGTTTTTTTGAAATATTTTTCAGATCGCCCGCCGCTCCCCTTTTCCCCCTTCTGCTTACACCCCCTGCTCTCGTCCAACTTGAATACTTTCTGGTTTGAACCAGTTATGATGGAAAGGCTAAACACTCAGTACTTAATTTGCCTGAACAGGTCGCAGAACCTTTAAAATTAGCTTATCTGGAATTTAACTATGTCAGTACCCCCAGCTTCTGTCGTTTCACCATCTGTACTTGTCAGTCTCGCCGCCACCCCCTGGTTGGTGACAATCGTTACGCTCAAAGCTGCCAGTGGGTTGCTCGAACAGTTAGGATTAGTTAGTGAGGAAATATTTCGCGGCGATCGATTGCCAGTGTTACATCTTCCTGTCAACGAAACTACGGTGACGGCGGCTCCTCACGACTAAAACCTCACCCCATCTCGATTTCCCTGCCCTGTTTTGGGTAAGTCCATTTTCATGTCCATCCCGCGAGCAACTGTAATATGCATCCGCTAGCCCACCCTTCGGAACCAGAATTGATGGTCACAAATCCATCCAATCTATTACTAAACCATCGACTCAGGGTAATCGAAGACTTGTGGGAACGAGTACTACGGGATGCCTGTGGACAAGATTTAGTCAATCTGCTCAACCAATTGCGCGAAATGTGTTCGTCAGATGGTAGTGCTCTCGAACCGCTATCCCAAGAAGTACATCAACTCATTGAACAACTCGATCTCAAGGATGCGATTCGCGCCGCGCGAGCATTCGCGCTCTATTTTCAACTGATCAATATTGTCGAGCAGCACTATGAACAATGCGAGCAAAAGCTCGCTTTGAAGTTGTCGATGCATTCTGCGCAAACAACCGCTCCAGGTACAGAAATAGCTACATCTCTGGGTGCGGGGCTACTCGAAAGAAATTGGCAATCCAATGGCGAACAGGAAAAAGCTCGCGGTACATTTACGGCTCTATTTCCGCTGATCAAAGCCGCCGGAGTGCCCCCTCAGCAGGTACAGAGATTGTTTGATGAGTTGGACATCGGTTTGGTATTTACGGCTCACCCGACGGAGATTGTGAGGCATACAATTCGGGACAAACAACGGCGGGTGGCTCAAATTTTAGAGAAACTCGATCGAGCCGAGGAGGATATGCGAAACTTGGGGATACCATCTTCCTGGGAAGTAACAGAATTAGAAGGACAATTACTCGAAGAAATTCTGCTCTGGTGGCGGACTGATGAGTTACACCAATTTAAGCCAACGGTACTGGATGAGGTAGACTATACTCTTCACTACTTTGAGGAAGTTTTGTTCGATGCAATTCCGAAGCTTTCCCAAAGGTTGAGTCTTGCTCTGAAGCAATCTTTTCCCCATCTCACTCCACCGAGCAATCGTTTCTGTCGATTTGGTTCCTGGGTAGGATCAGATCGCGATGGTAATCCTTCTGTCACTCCGAAGATTACCTGGCAAACTGCTTGCTATCAGCGCGGAATCGTGCTCAAGAAATATATTAAATCCACTCGCGGATTGACTAATTCGCTCAGTCTTTCCCTCCATTGGAGCAATGTTTTACCCGCGTTATTAGAATCACTAGAACAGGATAAAGCGCATTTTCCTGAGATATACGACGAGTTAGCCATTCGCTATCGTCAAGAGCCGTATCGACTCAAACTTACTTATATTATCCAACGGCTCTCAAATACACTCGACAGATCTCGTCAAGTAGCTGACTGGGATAGTTTGCAGTTGCCCAAAACCGAGCAAAATCCCCATACCTGCTACCATTCCGGTGCGGATTTTCTCAATGAATTAGGCTTGATTCGTCAAAGTTTGTCCCAGACTGGTTTAACTTGCCAAGCCTTGGAAACTCTAATCTGTCAGGTAGAAATCTACGGCTTTAATCTCGCGCAACTAGACATCCGCCAAGAGAGTAGTCATCATGCCGATACGATCGCCGAGATTACCAATTATCTGCAAGTATTACCCACATCCTATCACGACCTGTCGGAGGTCGATCGAGTCACCTGGCTGGTTCAGGAACTCCAAACCCGCCGCCCACTAATTCCAGGCGAACTCCCCTTCTCACCCAAAACTGTCGAAACCGTCGAAACATTTCGGATGCTGCGGCGGCTCCATCAGGAATTTGGCCCCGAAATTTGTCAGACTTATGTGATTAGTATGAATCGGGATGTCAGTGACGTACTCGAAGTGCTACTATTAGCTAAGGAAGCCGGATTATACGATCCAGCCACCGGAATTACGGGAATCCAAGTGGTACCATTATTTGAGACTGTCGAAGATCTCAAAAAAGCTCCGATTGTGATGCAATCTCTATTTGAATTGCACCTCTACCGATCTGCCCTCACAGGTGGCTACGAGCCAACTCCAGCGAATGCTGTTCCTGGTTTAGTTCCCCATCTTCAAGAGGTGATGCTGGGCTATTCCGATAGTAATAAAGATGCCGGATTCCTCAGTAGTAACTGGGAAATCCACAAAGCCCAAAAAGCTCTGCAATCGATCGCTGAGAAATTCGCCGTGAAGCTGCGGATTTTCCACGGTAGAGGGGGAAGTGTCGGTAGGGGCGGTGGGCCATCTCACGAGGCGATTTTAGCCCAACCAGGGCAGAGTATTAATGGGCGGATCAAGATTACCGAACAAGGTGAAGTGCTTGCGTCGAAATATTCGCTCCCCGAACTCGCCCTCTATAATCTCGAACAGGTAGCTAGTGCGGTAATTAAAACCAGCCTGATGTCTGGCGGTATCGATGATATCGAACCCTGGAATGAGGTAATGGAAGATCTCGCAGATCGATCGCGTACCCACTATCGTGCTCTAGTATACGATTGTCCCGACCTAGTTAAATTCTTTCATCAAGTTACCCCGATCGATGAAATCAGCCATCTCCAAATCAGTTCCCGCCCAGCTCGTCGGGGTGGTAAACGGGATTTAGCCAGTCTCCGCGCCATTCCTTGGGTATTTAGTTGGACGCAAAGCCGCTTCCTTCTTCCCTCCTGGTACGGTGTCGGTGCAGCACTCCAAGAATTTGTCGCCGAAGCTCCCGAAGAAAACTTCCAACTGCTGCAAGGATTCTACCGCAAATGGCCATTTTTCCGCATGGCAATTTCCAAAGTAGAAATGACGATTTCTAAAGTAGATCTCCAAATCGCTCGTCACTATATGGAAGAACTTTCTCATCCAGATAATCGAGCAGAGTTTGAGGTACTGTTCGATCGAATCACTCAAGAATATCATCTTGTCCGCGACATGGTACTGCGAATTTCTGGACATGAAAAATTCCTAGACGACAACCCCGAACTCCAACGCTCCATCCAACTCCGCAACGGTAGCATCGTTCCCCTCGGATTCCTCCAAGTCTCCCTCCTCAAACGTCTCCGTCAACACGGCGGTGCGGGGATGATCTATTCTCGCTACAGCAAGAAGGAACTCCTAGATGGCGCGTTACTAACTATCAATGGTATTGCTGCTGGTATGCGAAATACAGGTTAGGGATTAGGGGATAGGGGATAGTTTAAATATCTGTGTGTGTTGATTTCAAAGAATGAAACTCAATAATATCTATCCCTCTTCACTCTCTAAACTCTCTTCCCTAAACCCTAAACCCTTTCCTCTTTTCCCTATCCCCTATCCCCTAATTATGTGGCGTATAACGATCAACTGCTCCGCCGACGACTGGCGGATTAACGGTGTAGCTTTTAAAAATCTGGCGACAAAATATCCAGTTACATTACTATCATCAAAAAAGATGCATGGTGACGAACGACGGATCATGGAATATCAGATTGAAAATGTCAGTGATGCCGAAGATTTTACCGATGAATGTATGACATTATCAGGATTTACCGCAGTGTTTGAATCGCTCTAATGTCTTCTCCGGCGTTGCTAAACCACTATTCACTAAGCAACTAAACCACTATTCACTTGACGTTTGACACTAGAAAGCGAGTAACTTTTACAGTTGATTTCTAGATTTAATTTGGAGATATCGATCGACTAGTTTATCGCTAATTTGAGTCGCTGGAGCATCCAAAACTAACACACCTTTGCGTTTGAGATTGGCGAAGGCGAGTTCGCGTTGACGGAGCAAATCTATTGCGACAGCTTGAGTATACGCGCCTGGGATATTTGTGGCTAATTCATGAGCGCGAAGATCGACTTGAGGATCGCGCAGGGTGACACAGAAAGGGAGATAACGGGGTGTCAGTCTACCCAGTGCAGTAAGCAGCTCATTGGAGGCGATATCGTCAATAATATCGGTAATGATGACGACTAAAGCACGGCGACTCTGTTGTTTGAGAATATTGGTGACTGCGCTGAGATAGTCGGGTTCAAGCAATTCGGGTTGAATCCGGCTCACTCGATCGAGTATTCTGGAAAAGTGATTTTGTCCCTGCTGGGGTGGAATCCAGGTAGTCAGATATCGATCGAATACACCGACACCGACTCGATCTCCCCGTTGAATGGCGGTAAGCGCGAGGCATAGTGTAGCATTTAAACCAAAATCAAATCGTTTAGAGCCTTGAATATTTGCGGTCATGAGCCGACCGCGATCGAGTAAGATAATTACGGTCTGTTCCTGTTCTGGTTCTAAGACGCGAATTAATGGACGATTGCGACGAGCCGTGGCTTTCCAATCGATCGATCGTGGATCATCTCCGGTATTATATTCTCGGAGTTCGCTAAATTCTGTCCCCATTCCCCGCTTCCGCGATTGCCGCATCGCTCCGCTCGACTGGAGAGCCAGTCGGATTGAGAGAGCTTTTAAACCAATCAAATCAGGATAGACAGCCACAGTTTGAGTCGTATCAACCCGCCACTGTTGCCAAGCCAATCCCCACTTGCCTAATTGTCTGACTTGGATGCCTTGCCATTCGTACTCGCCACGGCGATAAGGATGGACTGTATAGGTGCTAGTTTGAGTATTACCCGTTTCTAATTGTCCGGTAATTAATTCAGGCGTTCCAGGCAGATCTGGCGGCGCACCATCCCGAATCTGGTAGATAATCTGTTGGGATTTCCCACTATCCTGCCCAGCTTCAATCGTAATTGTAACGGGATTATCCCGCCCGATCGATAGTTTTCCTAGTTCCGATCTATTTACCTGCACTCGATCGGATTTACTCCCTACCGCATCAATAGTTGCGAGGATAAGCACGATAAAATACCAAGCAAATGTCAGTAAAATTGCAATTGGAATTCCCTGAGGTGCAGGTATGAATATCGCAATCATTGTATTAACAAATCCCCCGCTAACTAGCAACCATAAAGTCTTAGCACTAGGAATAAAGCTGAGGATTTGATTCATATATTAGAAAAACTTGAGTAACATCGAACTTAAACCAGTTAGTAAGTCTACAAAATTACCATTCCCCACACTATTTACAGGAGTTGGTTGGCTAGCTAGATTGATTTTTGCGAGCAATGCTTGAGCTACTTGAGTTCCTTCTCGATCGGATTGAGCGAAAAACAATCGTTCCGCTACCATAGCATCTTTGACTGCACCTCGATCGTCTTGAACTCGAAATTTAGCCATCGCTCTGGCGAGATACGCACCTGGGAATACAGGTTTGAGACTAATTGCCCGATTGTAATTTTCGATCGCACTGGCAAAGTCATTTTTTTGCCATTCCGAAAATCCCCACTTATAAAAATCGTCAGCGGTGCCTGAAGCCATTGGAATACCCACAGCACCTTGTAAATAAGCACTGCGAATATCTAATCCTTGAAGATTAGCATTTGTCAAATAAGCCGATCGCAAATCTGTACCAGCTAAATTTGCACCGCGTAAATCTGCACCTGTCAAATTTGCACTATTAAGCGATGCACCAGCCAAATTTGCACCGCGTAAATCTGCACCCATCAAGTTGGTTTGACTAAGATTTGCGCCAGCTAAATTTGCTCGTTCTAATTTGGCACCAGCTAGATCGCTCATCACCAATCCGGCACCACTGAGATCGCATTCGGAACAGTTTTTTGTCGATAGTAATTGTCGTAATTGAGAGCTATTTTCAGCATTAGCAACACCAGCAAAACTAGCTATTAATAAGGCTGTCGTGAAAATGGTTGTAAATTTCATCATTAGGGGATAGGGGTTGGGGTTTAGGAAATAGGGGTTAGAGATCGGATTTTAGAGATTTAATTTACCTATATTCATCAGTAAATTAATTTACAGGGTGAATTGAAAATTCTTTTATTCCCTAACCCCTTTCCCCTAATTCAAAAGGGTAAATCACTGAGATCGTCAGTATCATTTAGTTGCTCTGACTGTGTAGTAGATCGAGCTTGTTCCCAAGCTAGTTCGGCTGATTCAATTTGTTTAAATAAGTCAGCCGAATGACGGAGTGGTTGTTGTAATAATCGATCGATCTGATATTTCGATCGAATTGCTGCCAACTCAGTCGGGGAAAGTCTAGTTTCCGTCCATTCAAAGTCAGATGCCGTATAGACTGGGAGCCTAGAACCAAGTTGTTCGACGGCAATATCTGGCAGCCTTACTAGTAAGTATTCCCGCACGCGGCGGATTTCTGCAAATCTATTTTCAATTTCATTGAGTACACCGATAAATTGGCTCAGATGATGTGTCGTAATTGATACTCGCACTTCGATATCATCTAATGGAACACCCAATCGCTCCGCTTTAAGTAATACTTCTGGCGGAATTTTATCCAGTGATGGGGGGGTAGAAGCAGCCAAAAGTTCGGCTAAAGATCGATTAATTTGTTCTACAGTAGTAGCTATAGTTTCTCTCAATGGTTGTCGATCTTCAGGCATGGCTGCTAATTCGATCAGACTTTGAGTAGCTAACTGAAGTAGTGAGATTGCCTCATTTAAGTGATTATTCATCAGAGCATATGAATTATAGTCAGATCGATCGTACCAATTGCCTGGAGATTATTCTCCAAAATTTTCCAGCTTTTCGGACTCAATGGGATTTATATTTGGAGTCATGGAATTCCCTAATTGAACGCCCCATCGCCTTAGATATCGCTGAATTTGCGGACTTTGCGATCGAGACTATCTGTCTTGGTGCCGATCTGGAAATCGATAAACTCGTCTCAACTACTGAGCTAATGCTCTTGCAAGGTGACTCCATTATCCAATACGCTTTTCAACGGATGTTTCTAGAGCAAATTGCTCATCGCTCTAACCGAGGTGGATTTCCTGTCGATCTATTCACCAGCAAGCTCCAACCATTGACATATTACTATTGGCAAGCAATGGATCGACACCTGATGATTCGTCAGTCAGGTATTGCGGTTGAATAGGGAGATGGAAGATGGGAGATTGCAGATGGAAGATGGAAGATGGGAGATTGCAGATTAGGTGCTATCAACTATCAACTATCCTCAACCACCACTAACAGGGGGAATTAAGACAACTTCATCTCGATCGAGCATAACTTGATCGGGTTCAACGAATTCGAGATTAAGCCCAAATCGCGTCACATCGCGCCATTTTGCTAATTGGGGTCGATCGAGTATCACCCGATCTAACACCGCGCTTACAGGCGTATTTGGCGGGAATTGGTAGGATATTTCGGACAGCCCAAAAGCTTCTTGATAAACAGCAAAAAGTTTGATCGTGACAGTAGTTTCGAGAGGATGGGAAGTCATTGAATTAGTTGTTGGCGGAGCCTTTCCGTAGGAAAATAGTCAATTGTCTCCCATCTCCCATCTCCCATCTTCCGTCTTCTAAATTTTTAACTCTAGCAATTACGCGCTCTGACCGCAAACCCTTATAATAAAGGCGATAATCAAAATTATTTAAGATAGGTAAGTATTGTGGTCGCTACTGTTCAATCGCCCGCTACAGCGAGTCGAGTTGTATTTCCGTTTACCGCCATTGTCGGACAAGAGGAAATGAAATTAGCTCTGTTACTAAATGTGATTGACCCCTTTATTGGTGGGGTGATGATCATGGGCGATCGAGGTACTGGTAAGTCTACCACGATTCGGGCATTGGCAGATTTACTGCCAGAAATCGATGTCGTTGCTGGTGATGCGTTTAATAGTCATCCGAGCGATCCCGATCTGATGAGTGAGGAGCTACGTCAGGAATTTTTGACTACTCATGCGGCTTTCCCTGTCTCGACAAAGAAAGTACCGATGGTAGATTTACCATTGGGTGCGACAGAAGATCGGGTCTGTGGCACGATCGATATTGAGAAAGCTCTATCGGAAGGTGTCAAAGCATTTGAGCCTGGACTGCTGGCTAAAGCCAATCGCGGCATCTTATATGTAGATGAAGTCAACTTGCTCGACGATCACCTCGTTGATGTCTTGCTCGATTCCGCTGCTAGTGGCTGGAATACTGTCGAACGAGAAGGAATCTCCATTCGTCATCCTGCAAGATTTGTGCTTGTAGGTTCGGGAAATCCAGAAGAAGGCGAATTGCGCCCACAATTACTAGATCGGTTTGGGATGCACGCCGAAATTCGTACCGTCAAAGAGCCAGTCTTGCGTGTCCAAATCGTCGAACAACGATCGGATTTTGACCAAAATCCCAACAAATTTACGACTGAATATCAAGCAGAGCAAGTTGTCCTCCAACAGAAAATCGTTGAGGCTCAAACCAGATTGGAACATGTTACCCTCGATTACGATCTGCGGGTGAAGATTTCGCAAGTCTGCTCAGACTGCGATGTAGACGGTCTCCGTGGCGATATTGTTACCAATAGAGCAGCTAAGGCTTTAGCTGCCTTTGAAGGGCGAACAGAGGTCACTCTAGATGATATTCGCCGGATCATCGCACTCTGTCTGCGTCATCGGCTGCGTAAAGATCCGTTAGAATCGATCGATTCTGGCTACAAAGTAAATAAGGTCTTTTCTGAAGTATTTGGCGTGGAATTGGGGTAGACCTCAAAATCGGTGGTAGGAGCAATTCATGGAGCGGCGTATCCTAGCGGATCGTCTGACTGGAATAGCATCGCAGCCACTATATCGGCTAGGAAAAAACCCGATTTTTTGGAAAAGTCGGGTTTTTAGCTAGCACTAGTCTTACAGCAATAACTAATTCAACCACTCGATCGCTTTGTGAAAAAGCGGCTAAATAAAAATTATCTAGATCGAGCAATCTCTTTATCTTCTCAATCAATTCCAAATTTAACTGATACTACTGCGGTGATATCTTTCTCGATCGAACTGGTATCATAGCTACCACCATTACTTACCGCAGTTGAATTGCGAGGAGTAATTTGAAATACGCCCGTATCAGCACTGCGCACGCCACCGACCCGATTTCCGGTAGTTTTGGCAATAGATTCGGCTCTGGCTTTGGCATCTTTTGTGGCTTCCGCTACCATCTCGATGCGGAGTTTACTGAGTTCGTTGTAGAGATATTCCGGTGGCTCAGAAGTTAAGGGAATGCCTTCATTAATGAGTTCGGTAATTTGCTGTGATAGTTTAGAATAGCGATCAACTTGGTTCGATCGAATCTCCAGTCGTTGACTGAGTTTATAAGCAAGCGTTTTTCCAGTTTCTCTGCCATTAGTTACTTCGGGAATTGCGGCTGTTTCTAGGGAGTTAAAAGAAATCTCCGAGTCAGGGACTTTTGCTGCTTTGAGATATAGTTGAACTCGATCTGTCCAGCCTTTGAGTTGTTTATAAGCCACTTGAGCAGTAGGTTGTTGACTCGACACCGCTACTCGCCACACGATATAATCCGATTTTATCGGTCTTTTTGCCGAGCCAGTAATTAACAACGCATCATCTACTCGTTTGATATTCCGAATTGCCCCAGCCCATAAAAATGAGCTGACAATTAGAGCCGCAGATAGCAAAGTTAATCCAGCAAATAATTCAGGGAACCGAGAGCCAACTCTAGTGCTTTCCATTGTTTGTGCCTCACACACAAAAAAATAAATTTGTTCGGCATCATGACAGTCCATCAGCCTCAAGTATAGCTACCACTTGTCGATCGATCATTCCCGAAAGATTCTTTGATTAGTTGATAGTTGATAGTTGTTGGCGGTAGCGGAGCGTTTGCCCTAGCAATAGCCTTTCCGTAGGAAAATAGTTGATAGCTAGTACTGAGCGGCGTAAGTTAAGCCATCATGACCTCTTCTCCCATCTCCCATCTCCCATCTCCCCACCTCAGCAACGCCCTAATTCCCAACGGTATCATGCGCTGACAAACCTTCGCTGTTGGCTCCAAAATACCAAATCGCGACAGCCACCTCACCCAAGCTCACCGTTTTTTTGGGTTGGAATAAAGTGGTGTAGCCAAATACCCGTCGGATATTTGATTGTTCGCCATTTTGAAAATCAGCTAAAACCGCTCGCAGTGCTTTGGGATCGACTTTACCCGCATCCTGAAATCCCCACGTCTGTTTTACGGCATCTAGAGAGGCTGCTGGCAGGGGTTGACGGGTATCAAGAGGGATTTTCCATAAAATCATTTGTTCTCTCGTCAGCGGGGTGTCAGGGCGGAATAGGACGCTAGTTGTGTCGCCGCTGAGGGGGCTGGGAATCAATCCGGCTTCGGCTAACCCCTGGATACTGGGGAAGTCGGGATTGGTGCTGGGGACATCTTGAAAGGCGGGTTTGGTGTCGGTGGTGGCTAGTTTGATCTGTTGGGTTGGTTTGGTACCTGTAATTTTGTTATGCGCTGCGACTAACCAGCGGGCGTATTCACGGCGGGTGACGATACGATTGGTGGCGGTGTCCGTGCTGGTGAGTACGCCGATTTTGGTTAAGTCTGTTAAGTAATCGGCTGTGGCGGCGGGGAGTGTGCTGCTAGGTTTGGTGTTAGCGGGAGTGGGATTATTGGGTGTTGGGGTTGGGGTTGGAGTTGCGGATAACAGGCTAATTGTATATGTGGTAATTCCAGGTTGCTGTTTGTCGGTGGTGGTTTGAGGTGCAATCGAGATACTCGTTTGTGCTTGTTTTACTGCTAGTTTTGGATTACTATCGCTGGGTGCGGTCACAATCTCCCATTGCTTGGCTGGTAGTTCTGTTTGGTAGAATTTATAGACAAACTCGATCGGATCTGAGGTTGTCCAAGTGCTCACTGTGCCTAGCTCCTTAGTTTCTACTGTAGATTGGAGTTTGGCTTGAGGATATAAGGGGAAGTCGGCGGGGAGGGAGTTGGTTGATGTTGCGGGGGTATCTGAAGCTGGTATCCCAACAGCGGCTGTATCTTTGAGTTTTGGATCTGGTGCGAATGTATTTTGTAACGATTTTCCACCATTACACCCAGACATGGAGATGAGCATACTAATTGCTAGACAGCGCAGCAATAACGATCGACTAGAATAAATCATACCGATCCAGAGTTGCGATCGCCAATTAGTCTGGGAAGAAGACACAATTATTTGCTAGTGAGGGATAGTGTAATAATTTTACTATATCGATTCCGTTCTAATGTTCGGTTTTCGCCACGGTAAGTTAGATTCATTCACCATCACCGTTACACACTAACCACCTATTCACTATCACCGTTACACACTCACCACCCATCCACTATTCACTATCATGAAACTCACTTTTATCGGTTTAAATAGCTGGCTGCTGAATATTGACGGTGTTCAGATTTTAATCGATCCGTGGTTGGTTGATTCAGTCGTGTTTTATGGTGCGCCGTGGCTATTCGAGGTAAAGCATGCAGAGCCACCTTGTTATACGCCAGCAACCTTACCTTCGATCGATCTAATCCTGATCAGTCAAAGTCTCGACGATCATTGTCATCAGCCTACTCTAGCGCAATTATCGAAGCAAATTCCCGTAATTGCGGCACCGAGTGCGGTGAAAATTGTCGAGAAATTAGGGTACGATCGAGTCATCTCACTCTCACCCTGGGAAACTTATACCCTAGATGAGATAATCAAAATCACGGCTACTCCAGGTGCAAAGATTCAGGGACAGACCGAAAATGGATTTTTGATTAAATCCCTGCCAACTGATAAAACACTCTACTACGAGCCACATTTAGCTACCGATCGAAGCACAATCGATCTAATCGATCAGCTAGGCAAAGTTGCGACAATTATTGCGCCGATTGTCGGTCAAATTTTCCCCCTCTTGGGAAAAGTAATTATGAATCCTCAAGATGCCTTCAATCTGGCGGACGTACTTCAGCCACAGTGGTATGTACCAACAGCGATGGGCGCACTTGATGCTCAAGGTATTTTACCGCAAATGACTCGATCGATTGGATTGATCGATGACTTTGAGCAACTACTCGCACAATCAAAAATATCCACCCAGCTATTAATGGCACAACCAGGTGAAACTGTTTCGATATAAGGATGGGGATCAAATTTTAGTTTGGAGAGATCTGATGAATTCCCTAATAATATCTGTCTTAGTTCGTTCCGTTTTTTCAGCAAAGGCTTCGAGGATTCTCAATTCCTGTTCGGGGATTTTGACGTTCAATTGTTTTAAAGACATAAGACGTTTACCTGTATGAATGCTATAGTTTACTGATTGGGTCATTGTGTTTAGATCGGTTTTAAACCGACCCCTAGTTGGTTATTGTCTCTCCATTGATGTGCGAAAAGGTCATTGCCGCAGCGAAATCGAGACTAGCGATAGTGCTAGCACATCAAAGTTGAGCACAGATTTTGATTCAACCGTGGAGGTTGGTATTGATGTTGCACCCGATTGAGTCAGGGTGACAACAAGCCCAACTAGTAGCAGCAACCCAACTATTTGAGTGACTGCTACCTCGCATCTATTCGCCACACCGAATTTATCGGTTAGGGCGACGACCTTTTAGTAGATCTGAGAAATCAGGTAAACTAGTAGTAGTCTGTTGAGGTGGCTGAGGCTCACGAATACCGTTACCAACCGAGGTTTGTGACTGCGAGCGTGGTGGTGTTTGTCGTCCGCCAGGATTCCCTAATGGTGTATGAACTCGTGTCGTTTGAGCAGGCGGCTCTGAAGTCTCACCAGTAAAGCCTGTGGCAATCACGGTAATTCTCATTTCACCTTCCATGCGCTCATCCACAATCGCTCCAACGATAATATTTGCATTGGGATCTACGATTTCATAAATCGTGTCAGCCGCAGTAGTTAATTCCGTTAAAGTCATATCGGAACCACCCATGACACTCAATACAACCCCTCTGGCACCTTCAATCGAAGATTCCAATAGGGTTGAACTAATCGCGACCTTAGCTGCTTCCTGCGCTCGTGACTTGCCAGATCCTGTCCCAATTCCCATCAATGCTGAACCTGCATCTGCCATCACCGAGCGGACATCAGCAAAGTCAACATTGATCATGCCTGGAATCTGGATAATATCCGAAATTCCTTGCACCCCAGCTCGCAGGACATCATCGGCACGCCGGAATGCTTCCTGGAGTGGAGTCTGTTCATTGGTAGTGTGGATCAGCTTGTCATTAGGGATGATAATCAAGGTGTCAACTTGACTCTGCAATCCACTAATTCCTTCCTCAGCTTGGTTGGAACGTCGTCGTCCTTCAAACCGAAACGGACGAGTCACAACACCGACGGTTAATGCACCCATTTCTTTCGCAACTTCCGCTACGATTCGCGCTGCACCTGTTCCAGTTCCACCACCCATCCCAGCAGTGATAAAAACCAGATCCGCTCCTTCGAGCGCGAGGGCGATTTCTTCACGAGATTCTTCTGCCGCTTTTTGCCCGATGGCTGGATTGCCGCCAGCCCCAAGCCCACGGGTAAGTTTTTGACCTAGTTGAATCCGACGTGTCGCAACTGAATGAGACAGAGCTTGCGCGTCAGTATTCATTGTCCAAAACTCAACGCCTTGGATATCACTGGCAATCATCCGATTGACGGCATTGCTGCCACCACCGCCGACACCAATTACTTTGATCCGGGCGACTGGATAGATAAACATATCGGACATTCTGTCATCCGGTAATGAGTAGCTATCTTGGTCAAAATGATTGTTAGATCCTGGATGCAATGGAATGGAATTATTCATGTGGTAGTTATTCGATAAACCCTTTAAAGCATATTAACTCGCATTTATGAATGTTGTGGTGGTTACTTAGATATATGGTGTATAGAATGTGGGCATTCTTGATAAACTCATGCGATCTGATTTATTTTAGACTTTGATCGATTAGGTAGTCGATCGACATGCTAGAATATAGAGATTATAAAAAAGTTTTTCAAGGATATAAAATTGCGATCCATCATGCTATTGATGTAGTTAAATGCATTATTTTTACTTCCGATCGAGACTAGGCTTATCAGTATCAATACTTGCCAACTTGAGTTGGAATCTAGGTGAGTCAGTGTTTTCTAGATCTAGATAATCAATTTTAGTAGGATCGGTATCTTTCTGCCAATTGCGAAGTCGATCGAGTTGTTGAATCTGAGTAATTAATCGAGCTTGATCACCACTCGCGCCTAGCCTGACTTTGCCTATTTCTGTTTGCAGAAATAAATTCTGGGGATTGCGACAATCAACAATACCGATGGCAACAGGACTAGTCTGAATAGTCTGATACAGTTGTGTCCATTCAGGACAAATTCCAGCAGTGGGTAGTCTCAACTGTAGCTTGGGTAAAGACTGCCAAACTGTAGGTTGGTAACTAGAAATTGGCAATTGACGACCGCGTTCATCGACAAATGCTTGCGCCTCGCTATTCTCATCCTGGATAATCCCAGCAACAGGCGGAAGATCGACGATATGAACGAGCAAATGGGGCGGTAATAGTCCTCGATCGATCTTAGCATTGGAGATCGAACCTTTGGCAATTAGTTTTGCGGTCAATTCCTCTGGTGCTAATTCCAAAATCAACGTTGGATACGGAATTGCTAAGATCGATCGAATCGTTTTCTCTGTGAGATACTGATTGCCTTGAACTTGGATCTGTTCGTCCCTAGAAATTTGCCAATCAGTTTGACTTACGCTCCAGATTAACCCAATCAAGATCGCACTCATACAAACAAGTCGCCAGGAGGATATGACGGTTCTCGCTCGTCGTTGCTGTTGCAGTTTACGGCGACGTTTTTTTAGCTGTGTGGGAGGAGTTGGTTGCACAAGGGGTGAATAGTTGATAGTTGATAGTACCTACTTGGGAATAAATTCTGTGCGAACTTGTTGTTTATTACCGCCGCTGACGATGATTGATTTGTCTTGCAGTTTACCAACGCTGCGAGTACCTGTAAACTTAATCACAGGATCCATTTGTTGATAGACTACATTACCAGTTCCGACGAGCTGTTGGGTAGTAATTTCCCAGACTAGTAGATCTGCATTCAATTTTGCTCGATTGCGAGTTGCTAATCCTTGTGCATTTCCGGTTAGTGTGGCAATCGATCTTTGAAGATCTAATTCTCCGGCATTAGCATTGAAAGTAACAGCTTCCTGTTGATGAAATATCGTTAGTGGTAGAGTAGATGTGACTAATTCTCGATCGATATTCCAGGAAAATGATTCCCCATTGACCTGTATTGGTGGCTTGGTAGCATTTAATTGAACCTTACCTTGCAAGTTGATGATTTTGCTAGCGAGTGCGGTAGCAAAGCTATTTGTGGTGACTTGAAAAGTGATTTGCTTATCTTGATAGCGTTGAATTTGGGTAGTTTTATCCCCAATTACTTTTTGGTCTTTGACTAGCCAGGTAATATGTTCCGTTTGCAATGCCAATCGGGGATCGCTGGAAAACGCAGTGATTTTTCCAGTTAAATCTAGTCTTTGTGTCCGACTGAGATATTTGCCCTCATTGGCATTTACCTGAAATTTGGGTTGATTTGCTTGAACTCGATCTCGAATAGTTAATAAATCTACTTTAGGCTGCCATTCTACTTCTTGCCCGATAATCACCAAATTATTGCGAGTTTCTTTGGTGACAACATCCCCGCGCAAAATCACTTTTTCGCCCTCTTGTTCTATCTCTCCTGTTTTTGCCGTAACATGCAAAACAATTTGGCCATCTTGATAAAGATCGCCATCTAAATTAGTCACTTTCGCACGCTTTTTATCGGGGGAATATACCCCATGTTGCGCCCGAACTTTCCACATCGGTTTACCCTGTTTATCTACTTGCTGGAAGCTCAGATTATCTAGTTCTAGTTTAGCTTCAATTGTTACTGGAGTCTGGCTAGGCTGTGTTTTCATCGTTGGACTACAACCCCCGATCCCCACAATTGCGATCGAGCATAGCACACCAATCCAGCAATATCCTTTCATGTTTCACCCAAATATTCTATCGATAGAATAACAGCAACAGTCAAAATATAATTATGCTCCTACGAATAGGCTTCTGTTTTGACGTTGGCAAAGCGTTTGCCTGTGCCTAAGGCAGGCTAACGTTAAAAGCAATAGCCTACCTTAGGCACAGACAGATGCTAAAAACTATCAACTAATTAACTCCATACATCTGGAGTGACAGCTAAAATGGTGGAATTGTTTCTGGGTGTTTTTTGAATATCTTCTTTGACATTTTCGAGGTCAATATATCGATCTGACACATTAATTAGACTATCACTAGTCATCGATCGTAAACTAACGACTTCTACCCGCACACCGCGATAGCTGACAGCATCGACGGCATAAGCTAGATCCCCATCGCCACTGACGAGTACAGCGGTGTCATAGGAGCCAACTAATGCCATCATATCGACAGCAATTTCGACATCCAGGTTCGCTTTTTTCGAGCCGTCTGGCAATTGAATCAAATCTTTGGCAATCACTCGATAACCATTGCGTCGCATCCAGAGCAAGAATCCTTGCTGCTTCTCATTTGTTCGATCTACTCCAGTATAAAAAAAAGAACGTAATAATCGCGAACCACCCGTTAGCCGAGCTAGCAGTTTGGTATAGTCAATTTCAATATTCAGTTGCAGTGCGGCGTAAAATAAATTAGATCCATCAACAAAAATTGCGACTCGTCCACGATTTTCTAAGACTTGCTGTGCTGAAAAGATTGAATTTTCATCATGATTGAAACTATTCATTATGAATTGAGGTGATTATTAATTTTTAAAAAGATTTTGAGAGATTTGAAAAAAAAGATTTATATTGTCGAGGCAATAGATTATTTCTAATCTACTTCTTGAGCATAACAGATTGAGCCGAATTAATTGTTTGCAACAAGAGGCAATTCTAGTTTAGTGAAGATCGGGCTGGGTTCTCCAAGGAGATCGTTCGCTTTTAGAATGCCCCAGCCTAAGTGATGCTCGCAGTTTGTCGATGAATTTGATACATTCATGTCTACTGTGGTAACGTTATTTCCACCCACCAGATCGAAGTCAAATTCCAATCCTAATTGTCGATAAATATTGGTGCTAATTTTGGGGAGAATTGGGGCTAGAAGGTAGGCTGCTAGACGAGCTGACTCCAAAGCTGCATATAGAACTTGCGCTAATTCAGCCTGTTTATCTTGCTTAAACAATGCCCAGGGAGCGAGGTCATCTATATACTTATTACTAGAGTGTGCCAAAGTTATAATTGATTCACAAGCTTCCTTAAATGCTAAATTATCATAAGCAAGACTTACTTGAGTTCCTAACTTTTCGCCCAATAGTTTGAGTGGGTTATCAGGTGAGATATCTTCTGGATTGCAATTTGGTACGCGACCTTGACAATACTTTTTGGCCATATTTAAGGTACGGTTGACTAAGTTACCCAAATTGTTGGCAAGATCGGCATTAACGATTTCAATAAAGCGGGTCTCGTTGAAATCTCCATCTTGACCAAACTCAATCCCCTTGAGAAAATAATACCGTAATGGTTCGGCACCATATCGATCGACTAATTCAATCGGATCGATCGCATTACCCTCACTTTTACTGATTTTCTTACCATCTTTAGTAAAGTAACCATGTGCGAAAACGCGATCGGGGATCGATAATCCTGCAGACATTAACATCGCTGGCCAATAGACAGCGTGAAAGCGTAAAATATCTTTGCCAATGATATGTAAATTGATCGGCCAACGTTGCGCTAAAGCGTTGTCTAGACTGGCTTCAGCATCGGGATCGAGCAGTCCGGTCATATAACCCAACAAGGCATCAAACCAGACATAGATTGTTTGTTTGGGATCGGCCGGCAGGGGAATTCCCCAATCAACATTCACACGAGAAATCGAGAAGTCTTGCAACCCTTGAGCGACAAATTTTAATACTTCATTCCGCCGACTATTTGGCAGAATAAAATCAGGATGCTCGGCGTATAAAGCTTCTAATTGTTGTTGATATTTGGACAGTCTGAAAAAATAATTGCTTTCATCCCGCCATTCCACTTGCTTGCTCGGATGCATCGGACAATGCTTGTCCTCAGGCAGATCCCGCTCTTCCTTAAACTCCTCACAAGAAACACAGTACCAACCCTGTTGAGTCCCTTGATAAATATCGCCACTCTCCCACACTCGCTGGAAAAAATCCTTGACAATCACCTGATGATTGGCTGCTGTCGTCCGACTAAATCTGTCGTATTTAATATTCAACTTACCCCACAGCAAGTCAAACTTCGCTACAATTCGATCGCAATGAACCTGGGGATCGACACCAGCCGCAATTGCTGTGCGTTCAATTTTCTGTCCGTGTTCGTCAGTACCCGTGATTAGTAGTACGTTACGCTGTTGGAGTCTGTGCCATCTAGCAATTGTATCGGCAGCCATTGTTGTATAAGCATGTCCGATATGGGGAACGTCATTGACATAGTACAGTGGTGTCGTAACGGTAAAAGAGGCTTGGGTTTTGATGGGATTATTCATATAACTAAAATGTATCGGACTCGTTCGCGGAATATGGGTGGTTCAATCGACGAAAAATTATTCCAGAGACGTAAGTTGGCAAGACGAAGCGGTCCGAAGCTTTGTCTATAACTAGATCTGTTGGTATTAATGTTGAGATAGATAAATGCTAATATCGAGTACCAGATGGACTTCAAGGATAATTTTTGACATTGCAAACTTAAAATAAGAGCGTGTCTTTCGTAGAGTCGTTGGCACACCTTGGCTCCCATTTCACTACACTCATGGCCAGCCGCTCAGTGAGAGCAAACTCTGCCTTTGTAGAAAAAGAACCGTGATTGGGCAAAGCCCACACCTTGTGAACGAGTGCGCCCAGACTTAGCTCTAGTCTCCATCATAGACGATTTTGCACCCAATTTTACCGAACTTCAAAGCTTTGTGCCTAATAATCAGTAATCTCCGATATCCCACTTGTTACTGTTTCTCACGCAGCAGAACTATCTCCATCAATTAGTTTCTTCTGGTAGAATGGTCTTATTACCCAGGGTAACTAGCTCAATCGGTAGAGCATCGGACTCTTAATCCGTTGGTTTGGGGTTCGAGTCCCCAGTCACCCATATCGCCAAACCTCAGCATGTGTGGGGTCTTTGAGTTTTCCTAGCTAACTTCGGATTCCGGTGAATTCCAAGGAGCCAAGAACATTAATAATAGTAATCCTGGAATCGCCGCAAAAATACTCAACAGGAAAAAATTAGACCAACCAATATCTTTGGCAATCCCACCCATCGGTGCAACGATAAAACTTTTACCCGATAACATCAAACTACTGAATAGCGCGTACTGAGTCGCCGAAAATTGCCGATTGCATAAACTCATCAAAAAGGCTGTAAAAGCCGCAGCCTCCATCCCCGCACAGAAATACTCAGAATTAATTGCCAGGAGTAATAACGCCTCACTCGGACTTTGCCCTGGGGCTAGCGATTGAGACATCTGAGCCAGTAACCAATAAGGGATGATCCCGATCGATAGTAACCCAATTGCCACCCAAAGCGATCGATTAATCCCAATTTTACTCAGCACAATCCCGCCCACCAATGCACCAATAATTGTCGCGACAATCCCCAATCCACCTTGAATTGCACCGATTTGAGTTTGGCTAAAATGAATCTCTAATAAAAATGGCGTGGAGACTCCTTTAACCATATAGTCTCCAATTTTGTAAATTACGATCAGCAGCAACATCAACATCCCATTGACTACACCTCGTCGCTGGAAAAAGTCCTGAAATGGCAAGACTACCGCCGCCACTAAAGATGGTGGTGTAGACTCATCCGCAATCGGCTGAGGTGCCCATAAAGTCGTCGTTAGCCCTACACACATCAATCCAGCTAAAATCAGATAAACCGCCTGCCAGCTCAAATGCCCCTCACGAGCAGGATCCGCCGCAATTAAAGCCCAACCACTGGCTAGCAACATCGCAATCCGAAAGCCAAAGGTAGCTACCGCAGCACCAGCACCCATTTCGAGCTTTTCCAATACATCAGTCCGATAGGCATCAGTCGCAATATCCTGAGACGCACTAAAAAATCCAATTGCGACAGCAATCATCGTCATTGATTGCAGATTATTTGGCGAGGGTTGCTGTACCGCCATCAACGCAATACTAATAATCAGCGCAACCTGCGTAATTAATAACCAGCCGCGTCTCCGCCCTAAAAAAGGTGGAGCATATCTGTCTAATAATGGAGACCACACAAATTTAAACGCATACGGAAGCATTGCCGCCGCCGACAATTGGGTAATCGCCGCGATATCAACACCTGATGTTGCTAGCCATGCTTTTAATGGAGCATCAATAATCTGAGACGGTAATCCCGACGCAAAACCGAGAAATAGCAAAGCTGCCATTTTTCGGCTCTGAAACACTTGCAGTAATGATTTCACAGTCAGCACCCGATCTAATTTCAACCGATAATCATCCCACAAAGTGGTAGTCATCAGAGAACCTGATGAGAGTCATCAGTTCTACTGAAATGAGAATACTTTACAAACGTTAACAATCGGGTTAAGGTAGATACATACATAAAAAACATTCCGTTCTGCAAAGAACACAAGCAATCATTACCAATGACCACAACCTTACAACGCACCCAGAACGCGAACGTCTGGGATCGCTTCTGTAGCTGGATCACATCCACCGAGAACCGCATTTATGTTGGTTGG
>JANYDE010000052.1 GCA_025359915.1 Chamaesiphon sp. 336R_metabinner_41
GACACTTTTTTTGTGATATTTGAGTTTGGATGATTAATAAAAATTATAACTGATGCCGATCGGCTCCTAATTGCTGATGGATTCAATTCGATCGATCGAATTGAATGCCATTTTATTGACTTATTCAGCAAGCCCTAACTAACTATTGCCTCTTGATATTGTTGGTAAGCAGAGAATAATCGAAGATCTTACCCACCCCACCCTTCGGGCACCCCTCCCAAGAGGGGATTTTGGGGAGATAGTGGGTTGCTGAGGGGACGACACAAGCGAAGAACCTTGGATCTCTAGGGCATTCTAAATACAGCAACGATCTTTTACTCAAATGACTAAATTTTTAATTGGCATCGGGTCATTTTGTGGCACAGTTGGCGGGAGCTATATTCCTGGTTTGTGGGGTGATGACTCATTTTCGTTGATGGGGATTCTGTTTAGTATTATCGGTGGCGTAGTCGGTATTTTATTAGGCTACCAATTAGCCAAACGGCTGGGCTATACTCAATAACCAATTTCGCCCAAACAGTTACCATTAGATCAAGAACTTACAGGAGATTGAACAGATGCAAACTCGCAAACTCGGCGGAGAATTGGTAGTTTCAGCCTTGGGTTTGGGCTGCATGGGGATGTCGGGTGTGTATGGGGTTGCGGATGAAGCAGAATCGATAGAGACTATTCACCAAGCGATCGATCTTGGGGTAACATTTTTAGATACGGCTGATGCTTACGGTTCGGGACATAATGAAACTTTAATCGGTAAAGCAATTAAGGATCGCCGAGACAAGGTAATTATCGCCACTAAGTTCGGTCTGAGCGACATCAGTACCGGGGGATACACGATCCCAGTTAACGGTCGTCCTGAGTACGTGAGATCGGCTTGTGATGCAAGTTTGCAACGGTTGGGCGTGGATACGATCGATCTATACTATCAACATCGCGTCGATCCGACTACGCCGATCGAAGATACAATTGGCACGATGGCGGAACTAGTCCAAGCAGGTAAAGTGCGATTCTTAGGGCTATCAGAGGCATCTGGAGCGACGATCCGCCGCGCTCATGCAGTGAGTCCCATTTCGGCATTGCAAAGCGAGTATTCGCTCTGGAGCCGCGATGTGGAGGATGAGATTTTGGCGACTTGTCGGGAGCTGAAGATTGGCTTTGTCCCCTGGAGTCCCCTGGGGCGAGGTTTTCTGACTGGAGAGATCAAAACCTTTGAAGATTTAGCCCCAAATGACTGGCGGCGGATGTCGCCCAGATTTCAGGGTGAAAATTTTGGGCGTAATTTAGATTTAGTTTCCCAAGTGCGAGAATTAGCCCACACTAAAAATTGTACACCCGCACAGCTAGCAATCGCGTGGTTATTAGCACAAGGCGAGGATCTGGTACCGATTCCTGGGACTAAGCGCGTTTCTTACCTGCTGGAAAATTTGGGTGCATTAGAAATTGAATTAACTGCTGACGAACTCGATCTGATCGATACCATTGTACCAAAAGGATCTGCCGCTGGCGATCGATATCCCACCGCACTAATGCAAATGGTCAATCTGTAGAAACCGCTAGCTAACTAAAATATCGATCTTTTGAGCTAATTCGAGATCGAAGACCTTGATTCGTCCTGCATCATTTTTTTTGATATTATTCTAATTTATTGCCGCAATTGGCACAGAATTTATCAGTTGGTTTTACCGGAGTCCCACACTGACTGCAAAACCTTTGCCGCTGGGCTGTTGCACCCATATTTAGTTCCATATTACCCATGCGCATCACCATTGGGGGCATATTACCCATTTGCATCGGCGGCATTGGCGGCATCCCAGATGCGAAGCTAGAACTGGAACTGCTACTAGTTGTAGACTGATGTTCGCCACTATGATTGCTTTGGATCTGAATACTATTACCCTGTATCTGAATTAGTGATTCTCCGGTGGAGGTAGTAATTTTGATGGTTGCACCAGTTGGCGTGATGGACATTTCTGGGGGTAATAGCCAGATTCCGGTATTGAAACTATTGCTCGTTCGCTGTTGTTGTCCGGCACTACTATGCAAGATCGTCACGACGGTTTGCGCGCCCTGATTGTCTACGGAGATTTGATGTCCAGTTGCTAATTCCCAGTTATGCATCATAAGCGGCTCGATTGATTAAGTAAAGCCAGGGTGAAATTCAATAGAGATCTTGAACGATCGATCCATGTTGCCATTGTACCACTGCTAAATTATTTAATCCGACAACTCCTCGACAATTCTATTCCACGATTTTCCGCAAAGCTTTGATTTGAGATTGATGTTTCTTGTCCTCCAATCGTCGCCGATTTTGTCCCTGACTAGGCGTTCTCAGCTTGCGGGGTAATACGACTACTGATACACTCAAAATTAGCGTACGCAATCTGTCGAGAGCTTCAGCTCGATTGCGTTCTTGGCTGCGGTGTTCCTGAGATTTGATGATGACGACACCTTCACTGGTGATGCGACGATCTCGTAATTGGAGTAGTCGATCCTTATACCGATCTGGTAATGATGATGCCATAATATCAAAGCGCAAATGAATTGCCGTCGCTACTTTATTGACATTCTGACCGCCTGCACCTTGAGATCGAATGGCACTTAGCTCGATTTCACTAAGTGGCAAACTAAGATTTTTAGAAACTTGGAACATGAATTAAATGGCTAAATTTTATGCTCAATTAGACGATCGACTGTGTGAATTTATTCAGCAGCAACAGCTCTTTTTTACAGCAACAGCTCCAGTTGACGGACGGATTAATTTATCACCCAAAGGAATCGATTCTTTCCGATGTTTGGATTTTCAACGGGTGGCATATTTAGATCTTACAGGCAGTGGCAACGAAACAGCCGCCCATTTGCTCCAAAATGGGCGAATCACCATCATGTTTTGTAGTTTTACCGATAAACCCTTAATTCTTCGATTGTATGGTCGTGGTGAGGTAATTAGCCCCAATTCAGCACAATGGGATAATTTAATCGACAGGTTTACCGATTTACCTGGGAAACGGCAGATAATTTCGATTCAGCTTGAATCGGTGCAAACATCTTGCGGCTATGGAGTGCCAATTTACGAGCTTCAGGCAGAACGATCTACTTTACTTGATTGGTCGGTCAAAAAAGGTGTCGATGGAGTCAGAGCATATCAACTGGAAAATAATCATACCAGTATTGATGGTTTATCGATTATTGAGGGAGGAGCTGGGGAGAGCTGATCGTGAGTGTATTTTCCCCTCCTCCATCCTCCCTGAAATTACGATCGCGCTTGCTTTTTAGCAGCATAAGCTTTGACAAATCGATCGTCAAACAATTTGCTCGTATCTACTTTAGTTTTGATAATGCCATTGTCAAGTAGAAACTTACTAATTTCTACTGCTGAAGTAGCTAAATACGTCGAGTCATTTCCAGTTCCAAAAGCTTCAGTATTGTCTTCAACTGTAAATATTTTGGCACCGTCAGCATAATCTTTATATTCTGCTAGACTTACCCCTGCGCGTTTAGCCATAATTTCATTGACTTCATCTTTATTCTTGTTAGTATTATTGTATGCAAGTGTTGCAAACCAACTATCGACAACTCCCTGTACTTGGTCGGGGTGCTCATTTACAAACTTGCGAGTAAATACTACGTGGTCAGAAATTGAGCCAGGAAAGTTACTAGAACTAAATAGTTCTTTGCTGCCAGCACGCTTTAACGCTTTAGTTGTAAAAGGTGCGTACACTGCGGCGGCATCTACTTCTCCAGCCGCAAAAGCCGCAGCAGCTTTACTTGTTTCTAACGGAACAAGTGTAAAATCTTTGAACGTCATGCCTGCTTTTTTCAAAGCTTGAGCGAGTAAGAAATGATCGACACTACCTACTTCTGCGGCTACTTTTTTGCCCTTGAGATCTCTGATCGATTTGATTTTGTCACTAACCACAATTTTGTCATTACCAGTAGAGTTGTCATTAGTCATTACGATGACTAAATCTGCGCCATTAGCAACTCCGGTAATTGTATCTCCTAGTGTTTGGTTATTAGCATCTAGTTTACCTGTATTTAGTGATTCGAGCGACTTCATCGCATCAGGAAACCATTGCAGATCGACATCAACTTTATTGTCTTTGAATAGCTCTTTGGCTTGAGTTACTTGCCAAGGTAAATAACCTACCCAAAGACCAGAACCCAACTTAACAACACCAGCCTTGGGGCTGCTAGGTGCTTTACTCTCAGTCGTTGGATTACTGCAACTTACTGTCACTGACAAGCTCAGTGCAAATAGTAAAGTCGAAGTAAGAGTAGAACGTCGTTTCATATAATGCACCCGTAAAATTACATATTTTCGATGGCTCGTGCAGTACCTCTCAAAAGAGATTGACTGTCTGATCGGCCTCATCGCAAGCTAAAATACTGCCAAAGATCCTATCTATATCGGCATAGACCGAAAACAGCATATTCCTATAGTTCCCAAAAGTTTCGCTAGAATTTGACTCAATCAATAATAAAAGTCTGAAACCCATGTGGTGAGCAGTGCCTACTAGGGTAAAATGGAAATTTAGGTACATTTCAGCTATAAACTCTAGAAAAGTCAGATCCAGATATGTCAAATCTCAAACAATCGATCTCTGAGTGGGCACCACTAATTAAGATTGTAAATTTATCACTGTCAGGATTTGTCGGACTGTTAGCGATCGATTTTTATCTCGATTTAGATTTCGATGTTTGGGTGGGATTGGCATTGATGTGTTCGATCTTTTCAGTTTATATATTCAATTGTTTTACAGATCGAGCCGAAGATTTAGCTAGCAAGACTAAATGCAATTCAAAAATCATCGAGTTGCGATTAGATCGACTGGGAATAATTACGTTTGCGATCAGCATCCTGATTTTTGTATTTCATTGTTTTAGTACGCTCAAATTATCACTATTCGCAATCGGTGCTCTAATCTCGATCGCTTATTCGTATCGAATTATTCCTAGTTTTGCCAACAATCTCAAGCTGGATAGTTGTCAACAGCATCATTATCGATTCAAGGAAATAACCGCAGTTAAAAATATCGCTATCGCTTTGTGCTGGACTGGATCGATCGTGATCCCACCGTTCCTATTTAGCGACGAACAAATTGATGTCGATTATTCATTCACACTACTATTTATTTCTTTATTCATTTTGACTTTTGTCAATACTATATTTGGTGATATCCGAGATCGACATGGCGATCGATTGGCGGGAGTCAAAACACTGCCTGTGGTGTTTGGCAGAAGTACCTGTTATGGATCGATTATCTTTGTGTCAACATTATGGCTAGCTTGGATTTTTAATAGCTATCAGGACAACGCGATCGATCTCAATGATTTTTGGTTTTTAGCTGCTGTTGTTGCTTATCCACTCAGCTATTTTATTCCTTATCGCTTGGGCGTAAGATGGGAATTTATCTTAGATACAATCTGTGAATTCGATCTCTGGTTTTTCTCGATCGGTTTACTACTATTATCTATTTTATAGTAATTAAATCGACTAAAGTCGCTAGAGGGCGGGCATGAAGCGGCGTTTTTATATCTAGGGTTCCCCCGTAACCGAGAGCCTCTCCAGGGTGGTTTCAGACACCGTCAGCCTCAATCGCTTAGTCCACTTCAGTGGACTTTCGCTCTTAGCCCCAAATTCAAATGTTGCTAACAAAGAACTCAATTTGGATTGAGATCGAGGTTATTCATTAATCAACCGCAGTAGTTCAGTTGTGGAGACTTTTCCGCTCATATCGGAGCCTTCGAGCAGGCTGTCGGCGAGATCGCGTTTGTGTTTGTGTAAATCGACGATCTTTTCTTCGATCGTGTGTTGAGCCACTAACCGATATATTGTAACAGGGCGAGTTTGACCGATGCGGTGGGTGCGATCGGATGCTTGATCTTCGACGGCGGGATTCCACCAGGGATCCATGTGGATTACGTAGTCTGCGGCGGTGAGGTTGAGTCCTGTGCCCCCTGCTTTGAGGCTGATCAGGAAAACGTCGCCAACGCCTGATTGGAAGGCTTTGACGCGACTTTGACGATCGCGTGCAGTAGTACTCCCATCGAGATATTGGTAGGTGATATTTTGGCTTTCTAAATATTTGGCAATTATACTTAAATGACCGACAAATTGACTGAAGACGAGGGCTTTATGTCCGTTTTCTAGTAGTTCGGTGAGGACTTCGCCGAATAGTTGGAGTTTGGCACTAGGGATGGCAATATCGGTGGTGACTAGTTGGGGGTTGCAACAGGCGCGGCGCAGTTTCATGATTTCTCCCAGCACTTGAAAGTGTTTTTGTTCTGGTGGAACATCAATTTCGTTGAGTTTAGCAATTGCTTGTTGGCGAAGTGCTTCGTAGAATGCCATTTCTGCGGGGGATAGTTCAACTCGGAGGACGATCTCGGTGCGGGAGGGAAGTTCGGTAAGTACGTCGCGTTTGAGGCGGCGGAGGATGAAGGGTTGGATCAGTTTTTTGAGTTGGAGGCGGGCGTTTTGTTGGCGGAGTTTATCGGCAGGAGCGTCGCCGGAACGTTCTATAGCATTGGCGAAGCGGGTGTTAAAATCATCGAGGGAACTGAGTAAGCCAGGGTTGATAAATCTGAACAGATTCCAGAGTTCGCCGAGGTGATTTTCGATGGGGGTTCCGGTGGCGATAATTTTGAATCCGGCTTGGAGATTCATCGCTGCTTGGGAACGTTTGGTGGCGAAATTTTTGATCGATTGAGCTTCATCTAAAACGATCGTTTGCCAGGTAATTTTTGCCAGCATTTCGGCGACATCTTCTTGTTGCAATAAACCATAACTACAGACGACTAAATCGAAGGGTTGCAATCCATCTAATACTTTCTGTCTGTCGCCATTCCCAAATTGAATCGGCTTGAGCGTAGGGGCAAATTTTTCGGCTTCACTGAGCCAATTCATACAGACGGAAGTTGGCGCAATTACTAATGTTGCTCCACCTGGGGCGCGGGTGAGAATTACCGCCAAAGATTGGAGGGTTTTTCCTAATCCCATATCATCCGCCAAACAAGCACCGACACCCCAATGAGCGAGTCTAGCCAACCAGCGGAAACCGTCGAGCTGATAATCCCGTAATTCAGCTTGCAAGGTAGACGGTAATTCCGGTTCGAGCTGTTCTACCTCCCGCAGCTTTTTGATGTGGGATTTCCAATGCTGATCCGTCTCAACCCCGCCTACCTCATCAATCCAATCCTCCATCGACAGCGCGGCGAGAGGGTGCATCCCCAATTTCTTCCCATGCTTACTGGAAATCAACCGCAATTGATCCAACCGTTGACGGAACTCCTGCGTCAGAGCCAAAAATTGCCCATCCCCCAGCGGAATAAACCGACTCGGAGTACGATCGAGTAATGCCAACAATTGCTGTAATTCCAGCACCTCATTCTCATTTACCTGTACCTCGCCAGTAGTTGCAAACCAATCATGCTCGCGGTTAATACTGAGCTTGAAATCACTCAAACCCTTCTGACGACTAACCCGCATTTTCTCACCTTCTGGCCACTCGATCGTCACCACATCATCGAGATCTTGCAACTCCATCAATAATTCTAAACAATCAGCGGGATCTTCGATCGACCATTCGCCCTCTAATTCCGTTGTCTGCTCCAATGTCGGACAGGCACTAATTACCGCATTCGCTAATCGGCTCTCTGCTGCCAAATCGCGGCTGGTTTGCAACCGTTTGCCTTCAATCTCGGCAATTACCGTTTCCCCACCCTTCCCAGGGCTGTAATAGGGGCCTACAGGCGCAAATGGACGAGACAGGATATTAAATTTTAACCCAGATCCGATCGGGAATAACTGGACATGGGGTTGAGGATCGCTGGGTACTTCCTCAATATCAATCGCACCACCGCCGATATCGGAATGGATGGTGACAATTTGGGAAATCGAACCTATGGCTGTCAGCACCCGATCCTTAGCAATAGCGGGAACTTCCAGCCGATTTCTAATCCCCAGAATATCGCTAATTTTACGATGACTTTCGGTAATTTCGATCGCTTTGAGCCGTGATGGACTTTCCTTGACGAGCATCACATTCTCCGAAGGATCGGGATGGGGATTCATTTCTAGGACTATTTTATCACCCGCGATCGATTTAATCGTCAATTCCGGCTCACCCTTAACAACCTCAATCCGGGTAGTCGGATTATCTTCCCAAAATACCAACGGGTGACTAATTAATGCGATCATGGCTCGATCGTCAAATCGATATTCCGTACCACCCCAACTACCTTGGGAATAAGTTTTCAAATGCTTGCATATCCGCAAATCTTGGGGCGTAAAATAATCAAACTCATCAGGATCTCGCAACCGTTTCAGCGCAATATTTCGCCCCTTCCCCCATTCTCCTTTCGCATTAATTCCCTGTTCTCGCGGTTGCAACATCCAGCTACTCGCACCATACATAACAATCATCCAAGCGAGTCGTTGACTATTACCTGTACGCTCAACAGTATTAGCTTCCGCAGCTTTTCCTTGGAGATTAGTTAAAGCAGTCAAAGAGATTTCCCACTGCTCTTTTGGTTGAATCAATTTAGCGATACTAGCAACACCGATTTCCTGTTGACGCTTGGTAGTTTCCTTCTGATAAAAACTCTGGAATTTTTCCGTCGGATTAATCTGCGAAAGCATCGCCGCCGCTTCCATTGCTAACCACTGATAACCAGATTCATTCGCCTTACTATAAAACTGTTCGAGGATTTGGGGAAGTTGTTTATTCGACGCACTTTTATCCACCCAATGAATGCATAAAGCTCGAACAAGAATTTCCAGACTATGATGAGTTTTAATCGGCGTACAGCGCAGAATTATCTCCCGCCGACTGGCTGCACCCAATTGCAACTCGATAATATTTTCCAGCACACTGTAAGTATTACTCAGCCAAGATTTCGCCTGAATCGCAATGCGGACATATTCTAAAGCAGCGCGAAGATCTGCACCTTCACCCCGTCGGAGTAAAGCGAAGATATAAAATAAACCACCCGCCGTCATGAAATAAACTTTGCGCTTACCAGTCCCTTTTTTGAGAGCCTTTAAAGCCGTCTCATACTCGACAATCGCCAGCCGATCTTCTCCTTGTAAAAAATACCACCACCCCCATAAAAGTGCAACTCGATCGCGCCAAGCAGCCGGAAAATTATCTAATATTTTCTTCGCCGCCGTCACTTTCCCCCGTAATAATAACTCCTCAATCAGTAAAATTTTGAGCTTCTCAGGAATCGGTTTAATTCGGTCGTTCCCAGCACTTTCTAGTGCAGCAAAAATACCATCCGTCGGCGTTAAATGTTCGAGCGAATAATTAAAAACGTTGTACCAAGTTATTTCGGCTAATTCAGCATCTAGCGTTGCAAACCAATCAGCATCAAAGGGATTATTGCAAACCTGCTGCCAAATTTGAGTGGATGGAATCGGATCTGATAAACGACTATAAGCACTATTATAATAAGCATCAAATTGCTCATTGATAAATTTCAGATCGTTGAGATATAGCCCCAATCGAAACTCACGAATAAATTCACCACGATGATCAAATTGTCGCTGCTGCTTATATCCAAGCTGAGTCACGGGTAACTTTTCCGCTACTACCTGAGCCATCATCATAAATTTCCCCGTCGCCACTGCTTCGCGCGTAGCAATTTCAGCGATAGTGGGATTAATCTGGATCGTATTTTTCGCATGGGGTACCAGCATGTCGCTGACTAGCAATCGATCGAGATAAGGCTTTAGTGTCGCGGATTGCCAAGGCTTATCACCCCCGAATCCCATCTGATTGAAGCAATCCAAGCAGAGAGTTCTAGTCACTGGGGTATACATGACCGAAAATAACTGGACGATCGATCGATCCACTTCTACTAGGATCTGGTAGACAGCGACCAATTTTTGACGGTGTTTCTCGATCTTCAGATTATTTTCAGTTATCATTGCATTTTAGTAGCTAGCAATCCCTTTCCTAGTCTAGCTTAGATTGCCGATCGCGTAGCGTCGCCACTGGTGAATCGACAGCAGCCGATCGTAGTTCAATTCAAATCCTTCGTATTACCCATCAAATAAAGTAACGCCATCCGAATCGCCACACCATTAGTTACTTGCTCGGAAATCAAACTCAAACCTGGATCGTCCATTAAATCCGAAGTAATTTCCACACCGCGATTAGTCGGCCCAGGATGCAGAATTCTAACATCTGGATGACATAATTTCAACCGTTCCCGCGTAATCCCATAGTATTGATGATACTCGCGCAAACTCGGTAATAAATGCTCAGTCATCCGCTCTTGTTGGAGCCGCAATGTCATTACAAAATCGGCATCTTTCAACGCTGGTCCGAGTTGCCAATGGATGAATAAATTTGACTCATCAATCCCCTCCCGTGGCTCCTGACAATAGTCGGCAAATTCCGCCGGAAGTAAAGTCGGTGGTGCGACGAGATGAACCTTAGCACCGCTAGCAGTCAGACTCCAGATATTCGATCGAGCCACACGAGAATGTAGAATATCCCCAACGATCGCGATTTTCTGATCTTTGAGTAATGATAGCCGAGGATTGACTGGATCGATCGTCGCACAAATAGTCAGTAAATCTAATAACGCCTGCGAAGGATGCTCGTGTTGTCCATCGCCAGCATTTAAAATCCCCACCTTCATCCCCATCTGATCCATCGCCGCCGCAATTGCCTGGGGAACTCCCGCTTGCTTGTGGCGAATCACCATCAAATCCGCACCCATTGCCAAATAGGTTTTCGCCGTATCGAGAATAGTCTCCCCCTTAGTCAGCGAAGAAGTCGCCGCTGCAAAATTGAGCGTGTCAGCCGAGAGCCGTTTCGCCGCCAATTCAAAACTACTGCGGGTACGAGTGGAGGATTCAAAGAACAGATTGGCAACTACGCGCCCTTGTAAGGTGGGTACCTTCTTAACAGGGCGGGATAAGACCTCCTTGAAGCTAGCCGCTGTCTGGAGGACGGTATCATACTCCTGTGGGGTAAAGTCTGCGAGGGATAATATATGTCGGCGCGTCCAAGTCATTCTAGGGATGAGGGGAGAGGGAATATGATCGATTGTGTAGGCTGTGGCAAGACATGAGTAAATTAATCTTAGCTTAATGGTTCGATCGATCCCACAGGTTAATATTACCCGCTGCCTGGGTACACGACAGATACGCGATCGATACCAACCGCGATCTACCCACGAAAAACATGGGCAGGTACAAAGAGGCTATCAGCAATAATTTCAAGACGAGAATTGCTGGCTCTGTTACTGCAAAATAGTCTTAGAAACCATTCTGGTTTGTTTCTTATCAGCTTCGGAGAGATCGTCCCCGCCTTGGAGAATGGTGGCGTTAGATTGCAGCACTGTGGCGGCGTTGGTATCGCCCATTTGGAGGGCGGTTTTGGCGGCAGTTTGGAGTAGAGTTGCGGCACCAGTTCGATCTCCTTGTTGGAGTTTTTGTTCGGCGAGTTGGGTTTGACGATATTTGGCGAGAGTGAGTGTCTGTTGTTGGACATTGCTCTCTACCACGGGTTGATGGTTGCGAATGACGTTGACGTTGACGCTGACGGGTGGGGTGAGGAGGTTGGTTAAACCTTTGGCAGGATCGTCGTAGCGGATTTGGAGGGTGGCGATAGATTGTTCGCCTTCAGTAAGTTGTCCGATATAGGTATTGACGAGGATGACTCGTGAGAGATCTGTCATCAAATCGCCGAGGCGGACAATCTGAAGAGTACCATCATCTTCGACGGCTAATTCGATCGTATCTGGAGCAACTTGAGCGACGGGTTTGAGTTCGGCGAGTCGAACTTTGGGTTTTAATTCTAGTTGGAGGTACGCATTCGTCAACCCGACTGATTGCATCCGATTGAAGATCCGCGCAAATTCAGCGACAGCTTGAGCGGCTTCGGCGATATAGGCGAGGGTTCCGGCGGCGGTGTCGGCAATTTTTTCGAGGATATTTTGATTCCAATGTTCGCCAAAGCCGAGGGTATTGAGGGTAATATTGCTCTCGGTGGCAAATCCGGCTAATTTGAGACACCGCTGGTTATCACCGTGTTCATTTTCGCCATCGGTGAGAATAAATGCGTGAGATACCCGATTCTGTTTACCTTCGAGCAGTTGGGTAATTCCGAGTTTGATTCCTGCGTCAATA
The DNA here is from genome assembly GCA_025359915.1 of Chamaesiphon sp. 336R_metabinner_41. Lineage (GTDB taxonomy): Bacteria > Cyanobacteriota > Cyanobacteriia > Cyanobacteriales > Chamaesiphonaceae > Chamaesiphon. Next base: position 12,143 of record JANYDE010000052.1, read on the forward strand.
GCTGTCCCACCCGCCGCTTGAAGTCGATCGATCTGTGCGAAAATATCTGTAGAATCGGTGACTTGTTGACAAGGAACGATCACTTTCGCCTCATGATCGAAGGCAACGATCGATAACCGATCTTCGGGTGTTAAACCTGCAATTAATTCCTTGGCAGCCAGCTTCACAGTATTTAGCGGCGTACCTTTCATCGAGCCGCTATGGTCTAAAATTAGACATAAATTCAGCGGTAATTGGCGATCTTCAGGTTCGGCTAAGGCTGATACCTCGATCGAGAGTTGACGTTGACTGTTACCCTGACTGATATCTACCTGTGGATCGCTGATTACGGTTTCGATCGTCACTTGCATCAGATTTAATTCCTGAATAGGGGATAGGGATTAGGGATTAGGGATTAGGGGATAGGGATTAGGGATTAGGGATTAGGGATTAGGGATTAGGGATTAGGGGATAGGGGATAGGTTCAGTACTAATTCATCTATATATGGTAACTGCCAAGACGATTGGGCAAAGTCAGATTATTGCTAGCCAAAAACTAGATTATTATGTCAGTAAGACGTTTTCTCTATCCCCTATCCCCTATCCCCTAATCCCTAGACTTAAAGTCCTTCCAAAGGTACTCCTAAAAACTGTGCTAATTTAGCACCTTGAGTTTCTAGCTCTGTGAGCGAAATCGGCTCACCGACGCGGGTGAGGGGGATTTCCCGACGACCTTTGATCCGGACGTAGAGAGTACGACGAGGACTCAAACCATCTTTGATATCCACTCTGACGGCTTGAGCGTCAGCCAGCTTGCTGACGAGTTCGATCCGGCGATTTTTGCCTGGAAAACCATTGCGGAAGATCGTAATGTCACCAGCTTCTCGATCGAATTTATTATAGCCGCCGCCGATGTCGAGGAGAATAGCCACCCATAAATAAGTAGCCAGAAGAGTCCCAGCGACACCATAAAATGTCATCGCAATCCCTTGGGGGATGAATACCAAGGCAGTCGGATTGCCGATGGGTAGCAAGTTAACTTGAAAATAGCTAGAGAGTCCAGCCAAGAGAAAGCCAATGCCACCAATGGAAACGACTATCGCCCAAAAGAAATTACTAAAGCGGCGCGAACCCAGCACGGGTTGTGACAAAACTGTCTGAGTTACGGTAACTGTTGTCGTAGACATTTTAAATAAGTTAGTCTTGAATATATCGATCGGGTGGTCAGTATCTTTACCTACTATTACCGATCTACCGAAGACTCGATCGAATTTAGCCACAATTTTTACGCTTCTTCATTTATAGCATTTATCCATTGACAAGGGTTTTCGCCGACAGGGCTAGCTCCACTAACAACAACACACCCGTTATCACCAGCGCATTTCAACGTCTCAAAACCTTGTCAATACACCGTTTAATCGATCGAACCTGTTATAGTAAACAGTCAGCCTAAATAATTAGGTTTCAAATTCTTATCGATAGCCCAGGAAACCGAAATGCTTAGAACCGATGTAATTCAAAAAATAATCGACAAGAAAAAAGCCACCCGATATCTAGAAATCGGCGTAAATAATGGCGATAGTTTTTTTCCAATCGAGATCGCTCACAAAGTTGGTGTCGATCCTAGCTTTGCATTTTCCCCAGAACGTAAAATAGAATGGGTGAGCAAGAATCCCTGTAATGGAACAGCCGAATATATCGACGCTACTAGCGATGCTTTTTTTGCCAGTGCCCAGCCGATTGAAAAATTTGACGTAGCGTTTATCGATGGATTGCACACCTATGAACAATCATTGCAAGATGTCCTCAATACCTTGGATAATCTCAATCAAAATGGTGTAATTGTGATGCATGATTGCAAACCACCCCATGTTCCCGCCGCCTGTCCTGCACCATCTTTACAAGCGGCAATTGACCTGAATGTACCTGGATGGGATGGTATTTGGTGTGGTGATGTTTGGAAAACTATTTGTCATCTCAGAAGCAATCGCAAGGATTTGCGAGTATTTGTCTTGGACTGCGATTTTGGATTGGGCATCGTGATGAAAGGCAAGTCGGACATCGATCTCAATTTAACAAAAGCAGCCATAGATGCCATGACTTATGATGATGTTGTTGATAGTAAGGAAAACTTGCTTAATTTGAAAGACGAAAATTATTTGTTTGAATTTTTAGAGAGTATTTGATTTTTAGTGGTTTAGTGGTTTAGCGAAAAGTGCGGTCTTGGGGTTTCCCCAAGGGAGCACCTTTTCAAGACAGCGATTTAGTGGTTTAGCGATCCTAAATAAGGAGATTAAACTCTAGAGGGCGGGCATACTAACGTTACAAGCAAGTACTACGTAAATAGTGTGAATAAACTACCGCTCTGTAAAATCAACGTTGCTACAACAAAAACAAATAAAGATTGCTATATTTAGCTAACAACTAACCACTAAACCACTAAACCACTAGCAACTAGCAACTATCAACTATCAACTAGCAACTATCAACTATCAACTATCAACTAATGATGCATCTATTATGAAAATGGCATTCGTCGCCGATGGTTATGTTCCGACACCGCCAGTATCTAGTTCAATTTTGAATCTAATTGGGGAATATAAAAATTGTTCGGAAAAAAATGGGCATCAAGTAGATGTGTTCAATCGGCGGGATGTGCGGCAGGTGATCGACGAGATTAATAACGGTGATTATGATTTTGTCCATTTACACGCAGGTAGTTTGGTAGCACAATTTAACGAATATCTGCACCAAAAGTTTTGTTTTACCTCCCATGCTGGACATTTATTAAAAGCACATGAATGGGATGATGCTTTTAAATTAGAGTTTCAATCTTATTTGCAGGCTCCTGGTGTGATCGCACTTTCGAGTGCATCTAAGCAACTATTTCTAGATGCTGGTTATTCGGGATATCTAGAAGTTCAAGTTAATGGCATCGATACAACCAAAGTAAATCGTCAACCGCAAGGTAATGGTAAGGCTATTTGTTTGGGTTGGATTCAACCTCGAAAACAGCAACGACTATTGGCAGAAACATTAGATGGTAAAGTGGAGATCGATTTTGTCGGTCCTTTAGACGATCCTGATTTTCGAGAGGGAGTGACAACTAAATATTTAGGGATATGGAGTTTAGACGAAGTTTATCAGCGGTTGACTGAATACAACTGTTTGGTGTTAATTAGTCATGGCGAAGTTGCTCCATTAGTTGTACTCGAAGCAATGGCGGCTGGCTTGTGTCTTGTTGTATCCGAATCGGCTAGTGCAAATTTGCATGTCCAAGATTTTATCAAGGTGCTACCAGATCATATTTTGACAGATCCGACTCCCGCACATCAACAAATTGTCTGTGCATCGATCTCGGAGCTAATCGAACAAAATCATTCTTCTCGGCAAGAAATTGCCAATTATGCCCAGGAGCATTTTGATTTTAGTCGGATCGTCAAAAATTACGATCGAATAGTTACAGAATTTAGTCATCTGTGAAAGGGGGGAGTTGGGGGTTCGGTAAAATGGCGATCCTGACTAGGTAACAATGCTGAGATCGTTGCTCTGTAGATCGAGTAACAATGCTGATGTTGTTGAAAAATAGATTGATAGTACGAGCTTGAGTGTATATCAATAAACAACCATATTCGATTAGCTTAATCTATCTAGTAGTCTCTCAAAAGCTTTCTCACCAATATTTTGCAGTGTTTTCTACTTGGATTTGAACCTAAAAAAAGAGCGATCAAATCGTATTCGTATTTGCGCAAAATGCTGATCGTACTTTTCATACTTTCAGCGGTGTGAATGCGAAAAATGGTTGTGATAAATTGTTAGCAAGTTGAAACGTTCCTACCTTGGAAAATTCAATTTATTAACTCACAGCTTGCCGTTAGAAGATTATGACAGACATTAAATTAGGTCAAAGCATTGCAGGTTCTTTCACCAGTACCAAGGAGAGTGTTGATAATACTAATCCACTCACTGCTGCCTACTTTAATGAATACGATCTTCCAGGCTTAGATAGTTTTAGACAGTTCCACATTACCCTGCAACTTCCCGCAGGTAGCACCACCAGCACCACGCTCGAACTAATCGATGCCGCAACAGGTGACATTATCGCTCAAAGTATCCAAGCGGGAACCGTTACCCTCTCGGAAACCACCTTTCCAGGAATTAATTACAAAATTCGGGTCACTAATACAAGTTTAGGCGACTATCAATTATCCCTTACCGATGGTGGTAAAGCGACTTCGATCGTCAGTCCACATAAACCGAATGTGCTCGACAATCATACCAACTCTTTAGTCGGCACGATCGGTCAAAGCGGTCAATATTTTTCGCTAGCATCGGGAGGTGCCATCGAACTCACAGATATCGCCCTCGCTGCCGACAGTCAATTTTATGGAATCGGGCCATCTGCGACTCCAGGGCGGATAGATTCATTGTACCGAATCGATCCCAGTCTCGATCGATCGCAGCAGGTGAAACTCGTCAGCGAAATCAAAGATCCTCAAGGCAATAATTTGAGTAGCAGCATCCAGTCGTTGGAATTTGCCGCCGATAACAAACTCTACGCACTCGGTTATGCCGCCGAAGGAGCCAAGTTTTATCAGATTGATGTCAATACCAGTGTGGCAACTACGCTCGCCACTCTACCCCAAAGCTTTCTGATTGCTGGCGATCTCGTCTATGATGCCGCCAAACAGAGCTTCCTAGCAACCTCTCTAGACGCTACAAATACATCAAATGATGCTTTGTGGCAAATCCCCCTCAGCAACCCGGCTGGAGCGACTAAAATCGGCATGACAGGCTTTACCGATGTCTATGGATTAACCTTGGAAAACGGTCAACTATTTGGCTATACCGCTCACGTCGTCCCAGGTGGCACTGGTGCCACTCGGATTAAGATCGATACTACCACTGGAGCCGGAACATTCGATCGAGCGATTACCGGAACTCAAACTTTTGGAATTGGCGGAGCTGCAAGTATTTTTACCCCTGCGAACGAACTAGTCTTAAATGTCGTCAATTTAGGTGGTGCGACTACCATCGGCAGTAAATATCAAGGATTGCCCCAAGGACACACGATCGATCTCTCTGATTATACAGGTCGATCGATCGTCGCCGATATTACCACGATCAGCTCCGCAACTTATACCAATCAGATCGGCTTTTATGTCGTTGAAGATACCATCGGCACGATTAAACTTGCCGATGGTACTACTCTCCAGCCTGGTGACATAAACTATGCCGCTGAAGCAGTTAAAAATGCCGCCTTCCAAGCAACTCAAACAGAGACTAAATTAGGTCAAAATCTCGTTGGCGGTCTCATCTATGCACCCGTAGTCATCGCTCAAGGTACGCTCACTGATTTTGTTGCCAAAAACCCCACCAATGGTGGTGATGGTAATGCAATTCATGCTTACTTCAATTATATCGGTGCCAACTCCGATCGAACCGATCATTTCCGACTACTGGATAACAACAAATTTGGTTTTGAAGATATGTATGGTGGTGGCGACCGCGATTTCAACGATCTCATTGTTACCCTCAATGTTCGATCGATCTAATCATCATCTTCAATCATATTTTCAGCCAAAGCATCTATCTCCAGCAATATTTATGTTAATTACATCAGTCAATAAATCAAGGAAACAAACTGTAAAAGAACATGGCAAACATTAAATTAGGTCAAAGTATTGTAGGCTCTTTAACTAGTGGCGATGCCAAACTCGATGGCTCTAGCTACGACGAATATAATATCTCAGGACTAGACACTTTTCGACAGGTCAAGATCTCCCTCGATCGACCAGAAAATGCTGGGAATACTATCGTCAGAGTTGTGAATGCGGATACAGGTATCCCCCTAAATGGAGCGACATCTTCCTCAGGGACATTATCACTAACTGGAACCTCATTTCCTGGCACTAATTACAAAATTCAGGTAATCGGTGAAAAGTTAGGTGACTATACCTTATCACTCATCGATAATGGTAGAGCAACCTCCCTCGTCAGCACGCTCACCGCGCCCAGTACTGGTGATATCAAAGTTCGACTGGGCACGATTGGAGCTAGCGGGATTTTTACCCCCTTAGCAAGTTCGGCTGATAAATTTAGCACCGACTTACTATCGGATATCGCCTTGGCTCCCAACGGTCAATTATATGGAGTTGGGCATCCATCCGAGGGTGCGGGTGCCGATATGTTGTACAAAATCAATCCAAATGTTGGGGTAAGCGAGCGAATTCAGGGGACAAATATTATCAGTCCGAATGGAGTTAACCTGACAACAACTCTCAACGCGCTCGAATTTGCGGCTGACAACAAACTTTATAGCATCGGATCCAACTCAGATAAACTTTATCAGATTGATGTTAAGACTAGTGTGGCAACTGCCATCGCCGATTTACCAAAAGGTTTTGTCGGGAGTAGCGATCTAGTTTATGATGCACCAAACAATCGTTTCTTGGCGACATCAAAAGATACCGAAACTAGTGATGCCCTCTGGCAAATTCCCCTAGCAAATCCAGCGGGAGCCACTAAAATCGGTCAAATTGGGTTTCTGGGTGTACTGGGCATCGACTTTGAAAATGGACAACTGACTGGATTTGCGACTACTGGTACCGGAGATACTTCAAGTACCAACCGGATTAGGATTAGTCCTACGAGCGGTCTGGGCACACTCGATCAATCAATTACAGGCGATCGACTTTTAGGCGGCATTAGTGGAGCTGCTACCATCCTAGGATCTACTCTAAATCCACTAGCTGCACCAGTAAATTGGATCGGCAGTCAATCCCAAGGACTACCCGAAGGAAATACGATCGATCTCTTCAAGGATACCGACAAAAAACTCAAAGCAGATATTACGACGAGCGGAAATGCTGCCTATAACGATAGTATCGGTTTCTATGTTGTCGAAGACGGGCTGCTCGGCACCATCAAACTGAGCGATGGCAGTTTCTTGAAACCTGGTGATGCTAAATACGCACTCGAAGCAGCTAAAAGTGCCGTCTTCCAAGCAAGTAAAATCGACAGCCAACTCAACCGAGATATTACTGGCGGCAAAGTCTACGCACCGATAGTCATTGGACAAGGTTCGTTAGCTGATTTTGTGAGCCGGAATCCCACGAATGGCGGCGGTAAGAATGAGATTCATGCTTACGTTAATTATGTTGCGGGTAATGCCGATAAAGTCGATCACTTCCGACTATTAGGTAATAATAGCTTTGGGGTGGAAGATATGTACGGTGGTGGCGATCGAGATTTCAACGATCTTGTCGTCAACGTTAATATTCGATCGGTCTAAATGTTCGATTCTTCAAGGAGAGGCTGATTCGTTGGCAAACTCTCCGCTACTGCCAACGAATCAGCCCCAAAATGCGCGATAGTGATAACTTCAGGCGTATCGACTAAACCCAGATGGCAGTAGCAGCAAAGCAGAATAATTCGGACTCGTTCGAGCAGAAACTATGGAAAACCGCCGATAAGCTACGCAAGAATATCGATGCGGCTGAATATAAGCATATTGTGCTGGGGCTAATTTTCCTCAAATACATCTCCGATGCCTTTGATGTCTTGCATGACAAGCTGCGATCAGGTGAGGGAGAATACGCTGGAGCCGACCCTGAAGACCGAGATGAATTCTGCCGAAAATGTGTTTTTCGTGCCTGTAGAGGCGCGGTGGGGGTATCTCCAAGCCCAGGCGAAACAGCCGGATATCGGTAAGACTGTCGATTTGGCGATGGAATCGAAGCTTGCGCGCCGTCTTCGGCGGTCGAGAAAGAAAACGCCAAGCGGTTGAAGGGGATTCTGCCTAAGGTGTACGGGCAACAGCAACGAAACTACCTATAAATTGTGTCGGATGAATCTCGCGCTGCGGGGAATTGATGGCTCGAATATCAAGTGGAATCCCGAAGGTTCGTTTCTCAATGATGCTCACCAGGATTTGAAGGCGGATTTTGTGATTGCCAATCCGCCGTTTAACGATAGCGATTGGAGTGGGGACAGTTTGCGGACGGATGGACGCTGGCAATATGGGACACCGCCAGAAGGAAATGCTAACTTTGCCTGGGTGCAGCATTTTCTCTATCATCTCTCCCCCACGGGTGCGGCGGGGTTTGTGTTGTCTAATGGTTCTTTATCCTCGAATACCAGCGGTGAGGGGGAGATTCGCAAGGCTTTAGTCGAGCAGGATTTGGTGGACTGTATCGTGATGTTGCCGACTCAACTTTTCTACAATACGGGGATTCCGGCTTGTCTGTGGTTTCTGAGCCGATACAAGAACCGCAACCGCAAGGGTGAGGTGTTATTCATCGATGCTTCGGAGTTGGGCTATATGGTGAGTCGGAGTAGTCGGGCGTTTACGGATGATGAGACTAGCAGGATTGCTGATACTTATCATGAGTGGAAGAAGATTCCCTCCCCTAGCCCCTCCCAGGATGCGAGGATTTTCCCCTCCCCTAGCCCCTCCCAGGATGCGAGGATTTTCCCCTCCCCTAGCCCCTCCCAGGATGCGGGGATTTTCCCCTCCCAGGGGCAGGGTGGTTTCATACAAGAAAAGAATAATGTCAAAACCCTAGTTCTTAGTCTTCAAACGCCCTCTGCGAAGGCAGACGCTACGCGAACAAATGAATTTGGGGCTAAGAGCGAAAGTCCACTGAAGTGGACTAAGCGATTTTTCTTCCGGTGTATGAAACCACCCTGGTTTAGCTATTTGCTTGAGGGGGTTAAATTATTAAGCTAAACTACCAAACCACCAATTTGGACTTCATCGGCAAAACTAACTGTCTGAGTGAATTCAAATGGCCCCGCAATCGATCCCCAGATATGTTCATCGGTAATAATATCACGACCGCGATCGAGGCTAATTAGCTTCCCAGGTGCGATTTCAAAGCTGTTGTCCAAATAAGTCTCTTTGCCATTTCGGGTGACCTTACAGCCCTTTCCAGGCTCCACATAGCCTTTAAAAGTACTACCAGTCCACTCGGTAATCATCGTGCAGCCGGACATCTTAATAATTTGCTGGCGGGTAAGTTGTTGGAGCTTTTCGGGCTGACGTGCAGCTCCATGAAATTCGGCTTCCGGTTCGATATTATAATGTTCGATTTCGATTCGTTCGTTGACAATCACAAATTTCAATACTCGCAATCGATAGGGATTACCAAGCATAAAATCATAAGCCTGTTCGAGAAATAAACTCACCCCATCCAATAACTCATATGGAAGCGGACGCATACATACCCGGATATGTGCGAAAAATGGTGGATTTTCAAATGCTTGTGCTTGATTGCTAAAATCTCCAGCCATCCAGCGTACCAGGGTAGGAATATCTGTAGAATGAGTCATAGTCAACGATCGGATGTTAGTTACTATCGATCTTACCTGGAACTGTGGCACTGGACTCGATAAAATTATGACTGAGAACTATCCATCGGCATGGTTGCAGGGTATTGCAGAGTTTAATGATGGAGAATATTATGCTTGTCATGATACCCTCGAAGCGTTATGGATGGATTCGATCGATCCAGACAAGAAATTCTATCAAGGTGTGTTGCAAATCGCTGTTGCTTGTTATCATCTCCACAATCGCAACTGGCGCGGGGCTGTAATTTTGTTGGGCGAGGGGATTGGCAGATTGCCTTATTATCAGCCTGTGTATGCAGGGATTGATGTTACTGGGTTGATTCGATCTAGTAGTAATCTATTAAAGATTTTACAATCGATCGGTAGTGATGGGATCGACGGTTTTGTCGATCGATTACCTCAAGATCGATCTTTTTTACCAGTCGTTTGCTTTGTGAGAATCGAACCCGATTGTCACACTACGATTTGAATAAATTCACACTTACAATACTTACCGAAAAGCAGGGGTTTAAATCCCCCATCCTGAACACCCAACTATCAAATATCAATTAATTTAACTTATTTCCCAGTGACTGACGCAAAATCAGATTTAAGAACCATCGAGGCGCAGACAACTACCATTAAAATCATCCCAATTAAAAATGTGACGTTAGCAATATTACCTGCTCTGCGCACACTACGATTACTATTCGTGGTTACTCTGATTGCCCAGTAAGCAATGATCGCAGCGGTGAGAAAAATAAAGGAATCGATTGCAAGTATATCGTCGATATATGTGCCAGCTTTCTGGACATCATCATCAACTTGCATAATCGAAACGCCAGTCAAGCAAACACCAACCATTGCCACCGATATTTCAGAGATATGGATATAAATATCTCGTTCAAACATCCGGTGATAAAATGATTCCAAGTTGCTATCTTCTTCTGAATTGCAATCCGATATCTTGCTAGTATCTTTGGTGAGATTTAGCATCTTTCCCATGATTTTTCTCATCTTATTTATTACCAACTATGTGTAACGATGATTGAGATATTTAGTTGCTTCGATCATCTGCGCTTGAGAAATCGAAGAGATTGGAGATTATCGAGCAAACAGTTGGCAGATCCAGCCGAATTGCTGCGGCATAGCTGGTGCTGTGGGTGACAAGATTCGATCGATCGACTAGATAATAACATTTTTAGCGGATAGATCTGTAAATTAGTACTGGGATTTACGCCGTAGAATACTAGACAAAATTTAGCAGTTGTCCCGCGTATTTAGGAAATATCTGTGACAACTGATTGGCATCAACCGCCAACCGCCGAGTTAGCACAGTTCCCAACACATCGCGAAAATCTGTCGTCACAGCTAAATCGCGCCCTTGATATCGCTGTGCTGGCTCCAATCCATTCCACTTACCATAGACAGTCCCACCGCGAATACCACCACCGAGTAGCCACATCGCATTTCCATGTCCGTGATCCGTACCACCATTGCCATTTTCCTTCACCGTCCGCCCAAATTCCGACATTACGACAATCGTCGTATTCTGATAAGCTGCACCCAATCCAGTCTGTAGGGCAACTAAGCCCTTACCTAATTGCTCTAGATTGCGGGCTAATTGCCCTTGTGCCGCGCCTTGATTGATATGGGTATCCCAACCACCTACAGCAAGAAACGACATCTGAATGCGGGAGTCTCGTGCCATCAGACGGGCTAATCGTTGGGCATCATCGGGAAACCCATTGGGTAAAGTTGCACCATTATTTGCCATCTTCATTTCGGCTTCGAGATCCTTGAGTAGCTCGGTACGGGCGACTCTAGCCTCGCGGTAAGTCTGACTGAGCGCGTCATTATTGCCATACAATCGATCGAATGCGTTAGCAATTTGGGGTTTATCGATTTGCTGGCGATTACCTGCGTTGCGCCCAGATGCAAGGTTGGCTACAGCTCTTTTGCCCAGCAGAATGCGAGGGGTCGTCGCACCAACGCTGACAGCCTGAAGTGGATTTTTGGCTGACATTGCGCCCAATAATCGATTCATCCAACCATCGCGGGTGGATTTGATGCCAGGAGTACCACTTTCGAGATAGTCTTGAGCGTCGAAATGGGATCGCGTCTCGTCGTTGGAGCCGCAACAATGAACAAAGGCGAGGCTCTTTTGTTGCCAGAGGGGGAGGAGGGAAGCTAGAGCGGGATGCAAGCCAAATTGTCCGTCTAGATCGATTGCACCATTGGGTTGCCCTGGTTGAGGGATAGCAATTGTGGGTCGATCGAGATAATATGTTGGTTCACGATAAGGGACAACTACACTCAATCCATCGATCGCCCCGCGCAAGAAAACTACAATTAATCGATGAGGATGGGGATCTGTTGCGGCAATAGTTCGAGCTGCCCAGCCGTGCGTACCGATACTGATTAATGATGAGGCAGAAAAGAGAGTCGATTGAATTAGGAATTGACGACGGTTCATAAAATATTAATAAGAATCAATTATTTTCTCATAAATTCTGGACTACCGAGAATTAAGGCAGCGCGAATCTCTGGATTGCTAGATGAGATTGCTTGTTGGGTTTGAGTTGAAAAATTATTGCCTAACGTAGTAGATAACTTAACAGGATCGACAACTGATATCTTCATGACAGACGACAAACTATTCGGGGTTTGAAGTGGAGAATTTGGTGCTGTAGTTGTCGATGCCGAAATAGGTAATTTACCCTTCGCTAAATTAGTCGCATAGTTAATCCGTCGAGTCATACTATCTGGATTCAGCCAAGCATCTTGAGTATTCTGATAACCATTTGGAGTCGGACAGCCATAGAGGGGCATTCCTAGTTGTTTCAAAAAATCATTTAAAGGTTTAACCTGATTAATTTCCGTACCTGTCGATCGAACTGAAGAAATTGCATATTGATATGGTGTCTTAAATTTCGCTCCATAGTACTTGGGATCCGAGAATTCAGGACTATGGAAGAGGGTATCTAGAACTAGTTTGATATCTCCATCGGTGGCAATAAATCGCTTGGAAAGCTTATCAATTAGACTTTTTGGTGGATTGTCAGCAACGAAGTATTGAGCGAGTTTAACGCTAATCTGACGGGCGGTGCTAGGATGTCTGGAGAGTAGATCTAGAGCTTGTTCACCTTCGCCGCTCCCACTGCCAATAATATTTTGGGTTAGAAATATCTTGTTGCTGAAATCATGGCGGTTGCGATTAAATTGAAAGCTATAACCATCGGGTACTCTTTGTCCTGGCTGTTTAAATCCCCAGCCAGTTAATATTTTAGCTAAGGCAATCACATCAGCTTGCTTGTAGCCACCATCTACACCCAAAGTATGGAGTTCCATTAGTTCGCGAGCATAGTTTTCGTTTAAGCCCTGCATCCTACCTTTTTTATGAGGATTTGGCACACTATTTTGCCAATTATCTAGATAAAATAACATTGCTGGATGTCGAGCAGTTGCACCGAGTAGATCTCTAAATTTACCCATCGCATAAGGACGAATTGCTTGCTGTTCATAAGCACCTACCCACAATCTATCAATTCCCTTATCTGCATGAACATTAAAGTGATTGTACCAAAAATCCACCATCACTTCATTGAGCTGTCTTTGACTATAGATTGATCGCCATAATTTAGCCTCGATTGCTTGATTTGTAACCTGTCTGGTTTGTTGTTGCTGAATTTTCTTGTCGCCTGGGATCGGACTTTGGATGTCTATTTGACGATTGGGATTATATCTCTGAAATAGTTCGACAGGAGAGAGATTGATCGTCTCTAGTTTCGATAATTTTTCCGTAACAATTGGCGATTCGGCGATCGAGTCGGGATTTAGTTGTTGCTGGATATATTTATCCATCCCCATCTTTTGGACTTGTTCGAGTTCGCCAGGTCGGATTCCCAGACTCAATCGATTCAAGAGATGGATGAATTTTGAATTGACTGGCTCAGATTGAGCAATGTTAGCTAATAATAACCAAATCAAACTAGTTAGAAAAACTAAATATTTACGAGTATTCACGATCGACAAACCTCGGAGATATAGAGGATATAAAGTGAGACAATCGGATCGTCATCTCACCTTTTAGCTACCCAAATTTAGACGGGTATTCGATCGAGAAAGTTCACTATTGCTTGGTAAATGATTGATCTGGCAAAATCTCAGCAGGGGTAAACACCGTCAAAATCTAGATTTTCTGCCCAAGTTGTCAAAGGATCGAGCGTCCAGTCCATGCAGCTATTTAGCCCCAATACCTGCAATAAAAATAAAGCACATAATTATTTAAGCATTCCGAGCATATTTTTTGCCTCTTTGCTGGGTACATTAAGGCTGTGTAGCATTGGGTTAGCAAAGCTGTGAAAAGCGTGTATATTTTGTGGTCATTAGTGACTGGCGTGAGTTTATTGGGTGTTCGGACTTTTGGAAATCCTTTTAGCGATCGAGTACAGTATCGAGTTGAGTATAGCGGTAAAGTAGGGACTACGCTGTGGGGTAGTTATACTCAAACACAGCATAATCGATCGAGAAGTAGCGTAACCGAACAGGCGATCGGTAAACTACCATTAACTGTCAATTTTACTAGTTCTAAAGATCTGACTATTTCGGCGAATGGTTCTACAGCTAACCAGGAGCCAATTACCATCAAGATCTTTAAACATGGTTCGGAGTGCAGTACTTCAGAACGAACCGATCGAGCAGGTGTCACTGATACAATTGTATGTAGATAGGTTTAATTCGTCGATCGTTGCTATCGTAGAATTTAGGATGGGATCCATTTACCTTGATTTATTTAGTCTGATTTTTAAAGATGATTACGAACTATATTGCTTCAATTCTGCGCGTGGGCAATCCTGGCGATACTGTCACCGTAAAGGGTTGGATTCGGAGTAAGCGAGAAGCTAAGGAATTTGCCTTTGTTGATATTAATGATGGTTCCTGCATGGCAAACATTCAGGTGGTAATCGACAAAGACGTGCCGAATTATGCCACCATCCTCAAACAGATTAACACAGGTGCTTCGATCGAGATCCTGGGCGAATTGGTAGTATCTCCCGCAAAAGGACAGCGCGTAGAGGTAAAAGCCAGCCAGGTAAAAGTCCACGGCGAAGCAGATCCCGAAACCTATCCCCTCCAGAAAAAACGCCACTCCTTTGAATTCTTGCGCGATATCGGGCATTTGCGATCTCGTACCAATACCCTCAGTGCCGTATTTAGAGTGCGAAATGCTTGCTCGGCAGCAATTCATCAGTTTTTCCAAGAGCGGGGCTTCTTGTGGGTACACACACCGATTATTAGTGCGAGTGACTGTGAAGGTGCCGGGGAAATGTTTAATGTCACCACCCTCAATCTCAAAAATGTCCCTTTAACTGCCGATAAGGAGATCGACTATAGTCAAGATTTCTTCGGAAAGGCAGCATATTTGACCGTCAGCGGTCAATTGGAAGCCGAAGTGATGGCGATGGCATTTGGGAATGTTTACACCTTTGGGCCGACTTTTCGCGCGGAGAATTCTAATACGTCTCGCCATCTGGCTGAGTTCTGGATGATCGAACCAGAGATGGCATTTTGCGATCTGTTAGAAGATATGGATCTCGCGGAAACATTTCTCCAGTACATCTTCAAGTATGTGATGGAGCACTGTCAAGCAGACATGGAATTTTTCAACGAGCGCATCGACAAAACAGTCCTAGCAACCGCCGAGAATATCATCAACAATCAATTTGAACGTCTAACTTATACTAACGCCATCGCCCTACTCGAAAAATCGGGACAGAAATTTGAATATCCTGTTAGTTGGGGGCTAGATCTCCAGTCCGAGCACGAACGTTATTTAGCCGAAGAAGTCTTCAAAAAACCAGTTATCCTGACTGATTATCCAGTCGAAATCAAGTCTTTCTATATGCGGCTAAATGACGATGGTAAAACCGTTGCCGCAATGGATATTCTCGCCCCCAAAATCGGTGAAATCATCGGCGGTTCTCAACGGGAAGAACGGCTGGACATGCTCGAACAACGGTTAGCAGCGCAAGGATTGAATCCCGCAGATTATTGGTGGTATCTGGATCTCCGCCGCTATGGAACAGTCCCTCATGCTGGCTTCGGCTTAGGATTTGAGCGATTGGTACAATTTACGACTGGAATGACCAATATTCGCGATGTTATTCCATTCCCCCGTGCACCACTATCGATCGAATTTTAGGCTCTTGGATGGTGTGTTATTCAACACATCATTCAGGAACGTCGTGGCTAATTAGATTGGGTGCTAGATTGGCACTCTTTGTGAAAAATCTAAAATAGCAGGATTGAAAAAATTCTTTGACAGGAAAAATGAGATATGTCAGTGGATTGATGGTGATGATAATATCCCTAAAATCTCTTTTAGCCAGAGCAATAATTGCCCAGGCAATCCAACTTGCCGACATGATACCAGCCGGATTTAGCTGACTCTTGAAAGGACCTAATACTAGTTTGCGAACGATACAAGGAGCCTCTAATCTTCGCAATGTAATTAGATCGCCAATGGTGCGTTTTGACAATTCATATAGAGGGCTAAATGCTGGGTTTACTTCGGCTTCAGATGTATTGATCCACAGTTCTTTCGTGGCTGTATCGGAAGATTTGGTAACTGTCTGGAAGAATAGTTCGGTGAGCCTGAGTGTGGAAAAGGTATTTACTTCATATGACTCATAAATTGCTGCGGGAGATCGATCGCCGTGAACATTGATGCCATGATTGATGATGAGGATATCTACTTCTTGCAGATGAGGTAGTAATTCTGATTCAGCTCTAGGCTGCCACTGCAATACAGCGATTTCCTTTTTAAAAACCGTTATCGGATTGGTGGTAATTGCGACTACTTTCGCGCCTTGATTCGACAATTCTTCAATTAATGCTTGCCCTAAGGTACCGGAAGCACCAGTCACAGCGACGACTTTGCCTTTGAGAGCTAAACTGGTACCGATGATCCGATCGACTGATGTAAAATGTCCGGCATAATAGGCATTGGTTTCGTCAAAATGATGTCGCCAGTGATAGGTACGATTTACGCGCCACTGGGCGGGAATACCCACTAAATCGCCAGGTTTGTGACTGAGATCTGTGGCAAGTAACATCCCCTGAGAACGCAAAAATGCGGGAACTAAGAAAGCAATAGAGTAAATACAACCCAGCCACATCCCAGGATTTTGGGTTAATAATGCGATCGTTGCTGTCAACCCTACCATGCACAGGGCTTCAGGAACATCATTGTACAGTTGGGATTTTTGATACAGTTCCATATTGGCGATGGAAAAATCTCGCCGATAGGCTTTGTGATGAAGCAGATGATACTGCTTGATAGGTTGCCAATAATGTCCCGCGATATGGTAGAAATCTCGCACCACTTCGGCGAACAAGATGGAGATTAGCCCTAAGATAAATTGCATGGTTAATGGATTCAATGGCCGCGATCGCTTTTTTAGGAGGACATACTTTATTATTTATATTTATAACACCTGTAGATATTGAAAATCCTGCGGCAATTCGGGGAAAGGGGAAAGGGGAAAGGGAAAAGGGGGAGCTGGGAGTAAGGAATAGGGTATGGGAAATGGTGGCTTAACTTACGCCGCTCAGTACTAGCATGTTCATTTTGATGGAATTTTCCCATTTTCTGTCCAGTTAAATTAATTCATACAAAGTACTGCGTTGATGGTAATTTCGTTTGCCAAGCGTCTCTGCTGAAGCAGACACTGTGCCTAACGGCTGGCTTACGCCAACGTACACGGGACGAGAATCGATCTCTCGAATTGCAGCTTGCAACTCCGCCACTGTCTGCGAAGTACCACCTTTTGCTCCCGCCATCGTGGTAATATGCTCCTCCATCAGTGTTCCGCCTAAATCATTGCATCCCCAGGTTAATGCAGTTTTCGCACCTTCTAGACCCAATTTGACCCAACTGGGTTGATGATTGGGGATATAGTTACCAAGAAAAATTCGTGCAACGGCTGTTAACAAGAGATTATCGGCTAAAACTGGCTGATCTCGTCCGACACGGCTGCGTAAGGGTGCGGGTGCGGATTGTCCGACAAAGGGGAGGATAATAAATTCGGTGATACGGGTGGGATATTCAGCCGCGATTGCTTGTATTTGAATCTGTTTCAAGCTATCTAAATGCGCGATTTGTTGGCTGGGTGTCTCGATATGTCCTGCTAACAGTGTACTAGTCGTCGGCATTCCCAATCGATGAGCGGTGGTAACAATTTCGATCCACGTCGCACTATCAATTTTTTCGGGACAAATTATTCGCCGAATATTATCGTCTAATACTTCTGCTGCGGTACCTGGCATCGAGCCTACTCCAGCCTGTTGGAGCGCGATGATTACATCTGCATAACTCAACCCATCTTGGCGAGCGATAAATTCGACTTCCTGGGGGGAAAAAGCATGTAGATGGAGTTGGGGGAAAGTGGTTTTAATCGCAGTGACTAACTCTACATAATAATCTAGCGATCGACCATCAATTTTCGCACCTGGGTGCAATCCGCCTTGCATACAGATTTCCGTCGCCGACAGCGCAACAGCAGCGGCTGCTTTGGCGAGGATTTCTTCGGTATTCAACCAGAAAGCACCCTCAGTACCTTCATCGCGTCGAAATGCACAAAAGCTACAGTGCTGCTCGCAAATGTTGGTAAAATTGATATTGCGGTTGATCACGTAGGTGACGGTATCGCCGACTTGAATTTGACGCAATCTGTCGGCTGTTGCCCGAATTCGATCGATAAGATCGGGAGCTGTTTGAGTTAGCAGCAATAGTGCATCTGCTGTTGAGATATCTTCACTATTTAAGGCTCGATCGAGAATGGAATCGATCGTGTTAATGTCTGAAGCAGTTGGTGAAGTCATAATTTCAGACAGATCGATATTTGAAAAAATTGTATTTTTTAGAAGCAATCTAGAATTTAATCGAAAACTAATTGAGCTATCAACTAACTTACGCTGTTTTAAAGAATCGAATCAATTCGCGAGCATGTTCGAGAAATTGTCCGTCAACAGTAATCTGCGAAATTGCCTGTTTTGCTTCCTGAGCCAATCGTTGATGTTCGAGTTCGTTACTGGCTTTGAGATCTGCCATCGATACTGTAATTTTCGATAGCTCATTACGATTATTGTCCCAGCGATAATGTTGTTGGTTGAACCAAGAATTATCATCATCGGGATCTAATTGGCTAGTTAATTGAGTCACCCGATCTTCTAATTGCTGAAATCTGCCGCGTAGTTCTAAAATATCCATGCGAGGATAGGCAAATTGTGCTTGCATCGCGCTCAGTCTGGTGGCTAAATATTCGTAGGTACTAATTGCTGGACGCAATAAGGTTAGTAATAATACGCCGATCGAACTCCAGTAGCCTAATGACGTTATGCCATTAATTGCTAACCAGTATAAGCCGATCGCGGTACCTAAATGTAAGCCGATCGCTACGATTAAAGATTTAGTCGCAATTCCGCTCGCATATTTAATCTGACGCTCTTCGACACTAATTCCTTGGAGCTGAGATTCCTTAGCTGTTTGAACTGCGGCTTGTGCTTTGAAGTAAATATTCCAAGGTACAGTTACAATCAGAATTGCCCACTCAAAAATCCCAATCCCAATCGCCCAATCCCAGATATTTCCGGCTGGAATTTGAAACCAATTCAATAGTCCAAATGCTAGTAGAGCAATAAAAATTAATCCAGAATTAAAAGCTGCTACGCTGCTGTACATAATATCTGTTGGTTGGTTGTGATTTGTTCTGTTCCTCCATTATTAGTGAATGTCTCTTGGTAGATCGATCGAGCTATGCTACTTTCTCAACCTGCACAATCAGATCGAGCAATTTATTATTTGATAATACTGAGTAAAGACTCAAAGAAAGTCGGATAGGATATGGATGCAGCTTCAGCTCGATCGATCTTAGTTGCTCCTGTTGCCATCACGGCAGCAATTGCCAGACTCATGGCAATCCGATGATCGGTATAACTATCTAACTCAGCTCCAATTAATGAGCCGCTGCCAGTAATTTCTAATCCATCTGGACGTTCGGTAATTTTAGCACCCATTTTAGTAAGTTCGGATGCCATTACTTTAATTCGATCGCTTTCTTTGACGCGCAATTCTTCAGCATCTTTAATAATTGTCGTTCCTTCGGCAAATATCGCCGCTACTGCCAAAATTGGCACTTCATCAATTAAGCGGGGAATCAGATCCCCGCCAATTTCACAAGCTTTTAGTTTGCTATGTTTTACCCGCAAATCTGCCACAGGTTCGCCTGCAACTTCCCGTTGATTTTCGAGAGTAATATCAGCACCCATTAATTCTAATGCTACCAAGATCCCCGTGCGAGTCGGATTGACTCCGACATTCTCAATATACAACTCGGAACCAGGTACGATCGATCCAGCTACCAACCAAAATGCAGCCGAACTAATATCCCCAGGTACAATTACTTGTTGCCCCCGTAAGGTGGGATAGCCTGTCACCGTCGCACTATGAGTATCCGGATTTACGTCTATATGCGCCCCAAACGCTCGCAACATCCGTTCGGAGTGATCCCTCGATAAGGCTGGTTCAGTCACCGTGGTGCGCCCGTAAGTCATCAATCCGGCGAGTAAAATAGCTGACTTCACCTGAGCTGAAGCGATCGGCGAATGGTAATGAATTGGTTGCAATGTTTGTCCGCGTACGGCTAAAGGTGCCAGGGAATTATGCTTGCGTCCCCAAATTTGCGCCCCCATTTCCGTTAGGGGTTTGACTACCCGCGACATTGGACGCGATCGCAAAGAGTCATCTCCAGTTACAGTAAAGAAGCGATCAGGATGAGATGCTAATATTCCCAACATCAGTCGCATTGTCGTTCCTGAATTCCCTGCGTCGAGAATTCCGACAGGTTCCTGAATTTGTCCCAAGCCAATCCCTGTCACCGTTACCAGCTCAGTATTTAACTCAGAAATCTGCGCCCCCATCGCTGTAAAGCAAGCTGCCGTACTGCGGGGATCTTCCCCCAATAGTAAGCCCTGAATCGTCGTCTCACCTTCAGCCAAGGCTCCCAACATTAAGGCGCGATGAGAAATCGATTTATCGCCAGGTATTTGTAATGTTCCCTGGAGCGACACACCCGCACTAGGGAGCTTGATAGTTAGGCTTTGATGACGATCGACAGATTGCAGCGTAATCACGGGAAGTTTAGAAGAAAGTCTAGACTTTATATTGTAGAGGCGTTGAGCGATCTCGATCGACTTTGAGGCATCACAAATTCACAAATCATCGCAGAAGTTAAAACATAGCCCCTCAACGCAGATCCCCGACTTCTTGGAGAAGTCGGGGATCTGAACTCATCCTTAATTATTTGATGACTTTAATAGTAACAGTCTGCTTCTGACCGATTTTACCCAATGGCTGTGGTGGTTGGAGATCGCGAGAAAATAGCAATCCGCCAGCATTATTCGTGCTGATAGTTACTTGCTTTTTCGCAGTCCAGTTAAGTTGCGCCCCAGGATTGAGACTACCTGTAAACTTCGTAGTGCCATCGATCCCGATTTGTGCCCATGTTGGAGCTTTGACAGAGATCCCAATTGGAACGTCGGGTAATTGGATCGCTACTGGAGCTACTCCAGCAGCTTTCAGAGGTTTGACGACGATTTTTGTAATGGGTGTCGGTTGCGATTTGATGCTGTCATTGAGAAGGTGAGAAGTCCCCGCCCCAATGCCACAGATTGCCAGTGTGTAGCCTAAATAAACATGAAAAGGCTTGACTTGAGGAACTGGACTCAACCCTAGTGTTTTTTGTTTGGAAATTACTGTAGTTTTGGCTACGGCTGCTGCTTCCCAGGGGAGCATATGCTGGGCGATGTCAGTACCATCTAGTCCCAAATTATCTGCATACCGTTTGATCATCCCTTTGACGTAGACCGATTCTGGTAATATCTCAGTCAGACCTGATTCGATCGCGTGAATCAATCTAGGTTGAATCTGGGTTCGTGCTGACATATCATCGATCGATAGATGATGATATTCCCGCCATTCGCGCAACTTGCTACCAATTTGCGCCAAAACTTCGTTGGGAGATAAAGGTAATGAATTGGGATCGCTTTCACTACCGATAGGTGTTTTCGCTTGGTGAGGTACCAATGCACCTAAAGATTTGATTTCGTCACCGCGAACGTCTGCGTCGATATTGAATCGGTGCTCTGTCGGCTTGGCTCTGTCAACACGGGGCTTCTGCGTCCGCAAAAGTACGCCACGAAGGATCGGCAGTTTAGACAATTTGAAAGTAGGAATATGTTTGAATGGGGTTAGTAGAGTCACGATCTGGAGTTGTGGAGTAGTTTAGTTTACGGGATTGGTATATGATTTTATAGTCTGAGAGCGTAACTCTCATTTTTTGGCAGCAAGTCTCATATTTAAACTTGGCTATCAGCTTTTTTCACTTGACTCCAGATTGGAGGCTTTGAAGTTCTACTAATCTTAAATGACGGTAAGAGCCGATCGATAAGGGTGAATCCCCATCTATGCTAATGTCGCCAATACTGGTACGATGAAGATCCACGACTGGATGTCCTAGCTGAGTTGCGACCCTTCTAATCTGTCTATTTCTCCCCTCCGTCAGCACAATTTTGAGTAGGGTCAGGTTATCTAAGTTTTCTACAGCGACAACTTGAGCGGGTAATGTATATTTCCCATCCAAGTCGATCCCCGAACGCCAAGCATTTAGCACCGCGTTAGAAGTTTGACCTCGAACCCATACCAGATAGGTTTTGCGAATACTATGGCTTGGATGAGTCAACCCAAAGGTCAAATCACCATCGTTGGTGAGCAACAGCGCACCACTGGAATTAATATCTAATCTCCCTACTGGATGAATTCCTTCACACTCTCGCAGTTGTGGTGGTAACAATTCCAACACTGTCGGACGACCTTGGGGGTCAAAACAGGTGGAGACAATACCAACTGGCTTATTGAGTAATAAATATACAGGCTCAGGTCGGCTCTGTATAGTTATTAGTCTACCATCAACTTCTATCTGATCGGTAGTGGGTTCAGCCGTTTGCCCTAGTGTTGCAACTTTACCATTTACCCGCACTCTTCCCGCTAAAATTAGCTGCTCCGCTCGACGACGAGAAGCAATTCCCCATTGAGATAAGATTTTCTGAAGTCTTGCGGTGGTCATTAGGAGGGGAAAGGGGAAAGGGGAAAGGGGAAGAGTTAGTTAGACGTTTTTCTAGTATTCACTAGCAGATAGCAACTATCTACAGTAGTTTGGTAAACTCTTCTAAAGAAATATTACGTGAAAAAATAGCTAAATTGACAAATCAAACGAGAGGAATAGTGGGATCGATACTATCGCCTGCTTGTCGAGTGTGGTTGAAATCGCAAGTATCCCACGTAGATGACCTCCAGGTAGACATTACGGGGGGAAGTAGACAAATCCTCGGTGGAACGATTCCCCAGGTGGCGGTGGTCGCTGTCGGGGCAATCTATCAGGGATTATCATTGGGATCAATCGATCTGATTGCGGAGAATATTCGGATTAATCTACCCCAAGTGCTCAAAGGTCAAGCTTTGCGCTTGCTGGAATCGATCGCTGTCACCGCTGAGGTAAAATTTAGTGAGCGCGATCTACAAGCCTCTCTCGCCGCGCCAATTCTGGCTCAGGCGATTACCGATCTTTTTAGTCAAATCCTAGGGACAAATTCTCAGCCAAACCAGTGGCTCGTAGATTGGGATCGCGTTCATATCGCCCCCCAGACCTTAATTTTACAAGGAAATTTGACGGCGGAGGGACAAACAGCACCGATCAAGATTTCGATGGGGATCGCGATCTTCGAGGGGCATATTCTCCATCTCGATCCGCTGAACATCACCTGTTCGTTAGATCTGACAGGTAGCAATATTACCAGCCATGCGATCGATCTTGGTAATGATGTTAATATTACTCAACTCCAGCTTCTCACTGGCGAGTTACTCTGCCAAGGACGCATTCAAGTTAATCCTTGAACTACCTTTCCACTTTCAACCGAGCTAATAATTCTTGTAACCGATCGATCTGTTGTGCTTCTGCCCCATATCGCCAAGCAGTATAAGCTTGAGAGATTTCTACGACTAACAAGCTAGTTGAAGACGAACGATGATCTCGAACGATCTGGGCGTATTCCAAGGGCGTTTGGGCGGGATTTTTAGATAAGCCTAGTTCTCTTAATTGAGCTAACATTTGTTGATAGATTCGATCGACTGGTGCGAGTTTTTTCAACCACTGTCGATGTCGCCATTTGCGCCATTGTTGCCATCCCCACCAGCCACAAAAAGCGATCGAGATGGCAATTGCACTGCCTGTAAATATGCCCAACCAACCTTGATTAAATAAGCCAAAAAATAAGGCGATGCCAACTACTAACCAGCCCAGTGTTGATGACCAAAAATAGGCTAACCAAGCTGTGACAGGAGCAGGTAGCCAACTAGCTACCCAGTTCCAAATTTGCTGGAGCGTACTAAAAGTTTGGTCTTCCTCGGCACCTGGCGGGGTCAAGGGGTGCCCTGGAATCGGATCGAAGGCAAACCAACCATAATCTGGGAAATAGACCTCTGTGAGGGCATGTGCATCGGTATTGGCGACTTCGTAGAATCCGGTGAAGGGATTGAATCTACCAGGATCGAAACCGACGGCTAATCGGGCAGGAATACCGATCGAGCGTAGCATCATCGTGTAGGTAGTGGCAAAATGATCGGCGTAGCCACCAGCTTCGCAACTAGTCGATTTACCTTCACAGCGGAACAGAAACCAACTTGCTAAATCTTCTCCATCGGGGACTCGGCTGAGTCCGAGTGGGTCTTTGGGGATATTATAATGTTGCTTGAGATATTGGGCGAGGTAGAGAGCTTTGGCATAGTTAGAGTTTAGAGCTGGGCTATCTTTACCGACTTGTTGTTGAGCGGAGTTATCGACTAAAGCTTGAGTATATTTTTGCAGTTTAGTCGAGATCTGGTCGGGGATTTGCAGGTAATAATCGGCAATCTTGGGGGGATAATTGGTACTAGCTAGATCGAGTAGTGCTCGATCCCGATATGGAACCTGGGATATCGCCGTATACGTCAAACCTGGCTGCAAGCCTACCGGAGATCGGATACTTCCTTCTGCATCCACCGCAACCTCTGAAGTGGGGAAATATAATTCATTGACGGAGGACATCGCCGGAATGATATTTGGCAATTCATCTAATGCCGTATAACTCTGAATTACCTGCTTAGTCGGAATCTTCGTGCGGGGATAATTGATCGTAAATTTATAATCCCACTCAGGACGACGAACTTTTGCGGTTCGATCATTACGAGAAATTTCCCAGCCTTGTCCAGTATATCGATCGAATGCTAATACCCGCCAAAATCCTGGAGCTTGGGAACGCACTCGCATCACCAATTTTGGTTTCATTACACCGCGCAAATTTTGGTCTATTTGCGAGTTGAACCCATAATAGAAATTATCATCTAAGCTCCCATCCCCGTTACCCTCGCCACCCTTCCCATCGATTTGGGGCGCACCTTTGCCACTTCCGGCTTTACCCTTGCGCTGATAGCCAGGATTGACAATCCCTTTCCCATCAAATTTCTTTTGCTCGTACTGAATCGGCGCACTAACAGGGAGCGAACCTTGATAGCCTGGAAAACGCGGCATCAGCGCAAAAACAACTAAACCGCTGCCCAATACTATGCCAAATAGTTGTCCCAATCGTTGCCAAGGTAAACCAATCTTGGTAATCTGAGTCGGACTGGTAATAACTAATGATGGAAGATTGAGACGAGATCGATAGTCGAGAAATAATACCGGAATCGCGATCGCCAAAAACAGCAATAATAGAATTGCGAAAGTGAGCGTCTGACTCAAAGTACCCGCTACCGCAATCAGAATTAATCCGATCGTCATTGAATAGCCCAAATCCTTGCGGCGCGGTAGATCGAAGGTATGAATTACTTGCATTTGCACCAATAATTCCGCCAAAACTAGCCGCGTATCATTGATACTGCCAATCAAATTCGATCCAAAATAACCCAATGCTCCCAACATCGCCAAGGCGAGGGCAAATTTAGCCCCAATATTGCGGCCATGTCGATGATACCAACTCCAAGTAGCACCGAGAATACTTAGCGGAATTGCCCACAAACTGAGCTGAGTTTCCGCCGCCATATCAGTAGCAATAATGCCGACGACTACCATTGATTGCACCAACACCCGCAGCAGCAGTGATTCCTCCTGTGAAGTTTTCGGCATTGCTGCCATCCGCTGCTGAATTCTCGTGAAAATCGAACTGTTACGAGTCGTTGAAGCTGTGGGCATAATCGATAAGTACCGCAATTGTCTCGTTTCTACTCGCTACTAATCACCATTGGGATTGGTTGAGGAGATTGAGATATTAATAAGTATAGGATTCCCCGATTCAGCCTCAGTTGTTTCATAGTCATCAACTTCTGTTTCCCACGGGAATAATGGCGGACGTTGCTCGATTTCAGCATCGAGTTGTTTTTGAATTAATAAAGGTAATCGATCTTCCACGTTCGGCACTCACTCTTAAATTGATTTAGATATTAATTGATGTCAAAGAAATAGTTGTCACTATCGATACACACAAGTAGCCGATGCACAAATAGAATAACAGGTTATAAGTGCGTTGAATATAGTTAAGAGTCTAATGGTAATTAGTCTCGATCGATAACATCGATCTGTGTAGATCCGATGACTAATCTAGCTGCCATTGACACCTATCCCCAAAAAATCTTGGTTGGACTGATTCACCAGACAACAATTTGTCATCCAAGTCAGACAGTCGATTCTTAAAGGCGATCTCGCAAACCTAGGTAATGCACTGTAACTGGTTAAATGCTCGTCTTAATGTGAATATACACGACAGCTACTCACGAATCAGGACAATCCGCGATCGGAACTAGTGCTAAAATCGTCCTGTTTAAGCTATCCACTTGGTGTTATTCGATCGATTAGCCGCCAATAATCATTAATTTCAGGTTAGGATATACCAAAGACTCCTCACGGTTATCCCCTCATGTTCGGTAATTTTCAACGAAGTGAATTGCGGATTGAAGTTCCAGCTACTGCAAGTACGATTCGCGATCGATTATTATCGCCGCCAGCATTGACAAAATGGCTCTTTCCGCAGCAGATGAGCTTTCCCAGTCAAGATTTATTAACTCTAGGTACCAAATTTCAAACTACCTTCGGTCTTGTGGTAGTAAATTGTCAAGTCGATCGAGTCAGTGCCCAATCTTTACGAATTATCCTCAGCCAGGGTGTTGATGGTTATCATGAATGGTATTGGGGCGAAGGCTGGGTGCAGTCTCGCCTAGAAGGAATCTCCTTAATTCCACTCAATCTCTACCAAACTGCAACGCTATTCAGATTACAGATGGCTGTAAAGCCGTAAAAACCTTACAAAAAAATTCACCAAAATCGACTGAAAAGACTGAGGGTGTGCAGTTCCCACCCTCTACATTATTACTAATAGTTACTTTTTAAGCACTAAAACTATGCCATTACCATCCCACCATCGACATTAAATGTCTGCCCTGTAATATATAAAGCTGCCGGATCTGCCGCTAGAAATCTGACCATTCCCGCGACTTCCTCCGGTTGTCCATATCTACCCAAGGGAATAAATTGCAAAATCCCTTCCACTTTCAAATCATTGGTCATATCTGTAGCGATAAAACCAGGTGCTACCGCATTAACCGTGATTCCCCGACTCGATAATTCCTTCGCTACCGTCTTGGTAAAGCCAATTACCCCAGCTTTGGACGCGCTGTAATTTGCCTGCCCTGGATTGCCCATTTGCCCCGCTACAGAAGCGATATTAATAATTCTGCCCGACTTTTGTTTGAGCATGATTTTACTAACTGCGCGAGTACATGAAAATACGCCAGTTAAATTAGTGTCAATCACGGCTTGCCAGTCTTCTAATTTCATCCGCAATAATAGAGTATCGCGAGTAATTCCAGCATTATTAACCAGGACATCAATTCGTCCCCATTGATCCATTACCGTCTTGACTAATTCATCAACTTGCTCGGCTTTTGAGACATCCGCACCAATCGCAATCGCTTCACCACCACCACTAACTATTTGCGCAACTAATTCATCCGCAGCACCACTAGAACTAGCATAATTTACCGCAACTTTCGCACCAACCTGTGCTAATTGTAACGCGATCGCGCGTCCAATTCCTCTCGATGCACCAGTTACGATCGCAACTTTTCCCGCTAATAAATCTGACACTATAAAAACTCCTTATAAAACAACAAAATTGATTTACCCCCTAACCCCCCTTATAAAGCTACTCTATATAAAATCCATTTATGATCTTCTCGTGGGGTAGGGCAGGTTTTGTTCGAGATCGAACGTTAAAATCGATATTTTCTTGCAGAAACCCGCCCCTACAGATCCGTACAGACCGATAAATACATGTATCTCAAAAAGATATCAAATTGATTCGATAAAGGGGTTCTTTACTCTCCCGCAGGCGATAGCTGGGGCGAAAATCCCCTCTTGGGAGGGGTGCCCGTAGGGCGGGGTGGGTAGATCTCCGCAGCCAATCCATCCACCTATCAACTACTTACTACTCACAACCAATCGACGACGCAGCGACTCACTCCGAAGTTTAGCAGTCTCATTATTTGGCTCAAGTTCTAAAGCTTGCTCATAGATATCCAAAGCTTGACTCATCAGCTTTTTCTGCTCGTAAGCATGACCGAGATTATTCATCGCCATCACATATTCTGGTTCGAGTTTAATCGCTTCCTTATACTGACGAATTGCCAAATCGTACTGCTCTTGCCCAAAATAAGCATAGCCCAAAGCATTGAAAACCGGAGACATTTCTGGTGCTCCTTCCCCTTCAACTTTAATCGCTTTCTTGAGCATCACGATCGCTTGCGAAAACATTTTCTTCTCTAGATAAATGCTGCCGAGTTCATAATATTCAGGAATAGTACCTGGCTCACTCTTGAGCTTCTTCTCTAATTTCTTGAGCGTATTTTCAATTTTAGTCGTCTTGATAATTTGCTTGAGAATAAAGAACGCCGCAACACTCAATAGCAGTAAAAATGCACCAAGGTATACGGTTAATAAATTTTGGTCTGAAAAATCCATTTTTAAGCAGTGGCTAGTGAATAATGGCACTCGGTCGATTCACCCAATACCCAGCTACATATCATAACTTGACTCAAAGCGAAGGATCTTTGTGCTTGATAACTATTAACCGACTTCGGCGAAGATTTACCCCCAACCCCCTTATAAAGGGGGCTTTAGATCCTAGTGGGGAAAGCAAAGTTACTTAGCTCAACCAGCATGGGAGCTTTCATTCCCGCCCCCGCAGGGAGCGGCTCTTGCTCCCTCCCCTTTATAAGGGGAGGGCTGGGGTGGGGTAAAGATCACTGCATCAACACAAGAGATTTACTGGATCGATCCCCAGATAAATTTTTTTTAAGTATTGTTACCAGCGAATGATACAATCGATGATGGTCTGTCAGGCTCAAACAACACCAAACTGCTGTGAACTCTACTGATGAAACACCTCAACCGACAGAATCAGTCGGCGAGGAAACTACGCTTGATGAAAGTGTAACTCGATCGGCAGAGGACTCGATGGGTGAGTATCAACAACTCAAACGAGAGTTGTATCTGATTACTCTAGCGATTACTGTTGTGGCATTTGTCACTGTGGTAGTAGTCTACGGCTGGAAGATTTCCTTCAGCTACCTTTTGGGTGCAGTCGCAGGAGTAGTGTACTTGAGACTGCTTGCAAAAGATGTAGACCGCATTGGTAACGAGTCCGTGAAGCTCAGTCCCAACCGTCTTGCCCTATTCGTGGTCTTGATGCTGGTGGCGGCTAAATGGCACCAATTGCAGATTTTGCCAGTCTTCCTGGGCTTTTTGACCTATAAAGCGGCACTTTTAATCTACATCTTCCGCACAATCTGGCTCGATGACTGATTCATCATCACGTTAACCGAGTACAGCACCGACCACCAATTGCAATATTTGTAATTTTGGTAAACGATCGATAGAAACGGCTCCTAGATGCACATGTTAGATGGTTTAAACATCATAAATCCCCTGCCCTTAGCGGCATTGGAAGTCGGTCATCACTTGTATTGGCGCGTAGGTGGACTACAACTCCACGGTCAGGTGTTCCTCACTTCTTGGTTTGTCATCGGGTTGCTGCTCATCGCCGCAATTGCCGCTGGACGGAATGTTCAACGCATTCCTAGCGGGATTCAAAACCTGATGGAATTTGCCCTAGAATTTATCAGGAACCTAACCAAAGAACATATTGGTGAGAAGGAATATCGTCCTTGGGTTCCATTTATCGGTACCCTATTTTTATTCATCTTTGTATCCAACTGGTCTGGAGCACTACTCCCCTGGAAGCTGATTCACTTGCCCGCAGGTGAACTCGCCGCGCCAACTGGTGACATCAACACCACTGTAGCATTAGCGTTGCTTACGTCCTTGGCTTATTTTTATGCAGGTTTCCGCAAACGTGGTTTGGGCTACCTGGCTAAATACCTCGAACCGCAACCGTTCTTGCTACCGATTAATATCCTCGAAGACTTCACTAAACCGCTGTCCCTAAGCTTCCGTTTATTCGGTAACATCCTTGCGGATGAATTAGTGGTTGGTGTACTAGTATTACTAGTTCCGTTTATTGTCCCGATGCCAGTTATGCTATTAGGGTTGTTTACTAGTGCGATTCAAGCTCTAGTATTTGCTACACTAGCTGCTGTGTACATCGGTGAAGCGATCGAAGGTCACGGCGGACACGAAGAAGAACACTAAATCAGTTGACAGTTGACAGTTGACAGTTGACAGTTGCAATGCACATAGCTTGCAAATAGTCAATGGTCTGCGATCGCTAGAAACGACATTGAAGAGCTTCTCGTTACATAATTTATTCTCTCAATCATTTTTTTAAGGTAATTACATCATGAATCCTACTGTTGCTGCTGCTTCTGTTATCGCTGCTGCTCTCGCTGTTGGTCTAGCTGCAATCGGACCTGGTATCGGTCAAGGTACCGCCGCTGGTTCCGCTGTTGAAGGTATTGCACGTCAACCTGAAGCTGAAGGCAAAATTCGCGGTACCTTACTGCTCTCCTTGGCGTTCATGGAATCTTTGACTATCTACGGTCTAGTTGTTGCTCTGATTCTGTTGTTTGCTAACCCTTTCGCATAATCTTTCAATCAACCAATCGGAAAGAACAGACAGTATTAGTCGGAATTTAGTGAATAGTGAATAGACAGATAGTGAATAGTCGCTTGTAGCCGTAGGGTGGGCACTGCCCACCAGATAGGTTTGCGCATTATTACTATTAGACTGAATTACTTGTAACCCCTACTTCCGGCTGCTGTACTGCTGATTTCTTTCTGACCTAAAAAATCTCGCAGAAAGCACAAGAAACATGATCCCACAATGGACACTGTTGCTGGCTACAGCCGCAGTCGAAGAAGTAGCAGAAAAGGGTAAACTGTTTGACTTTGATGCCACATTACCGTTAATGGCAATCCAAATTGTCGTTTTGGTGCTTGTATTAGACAAACTGTTTTACACTCCCCTTGGTAAAGTATTAGACGATCGAGACGAGTACATTCGTGGTGGTTTGAGTACTGCGAAAGCTAGACTCGCCGAAGCTGAAGCACTCAAGACCCAGTACGAAAAAGAACTAGCTGAAACGAGACGGGAATCGAACACAGTAATTGTGACAGCTAAAGCTGAAGCGAAAAAAATTGCTGATGGACAAATTGCCGAAACTCAACAAGCAGCTCAAGTTCAACGCGAACAAGCTCAACAAGAGATTGACAAGCAAAAACAGTCTGCTTTTACAGCTTTAGAGCCTCAAATAGAAGCACTCAGTCGTCAAATTCTCACCAAATTGTTGGGAGCCGAGTTAGTTAAATAATCGCCTGCCAACCAGATTAAAACAGTTACCTACGAACAGTTATCTATAAATACTAATTTGTCGGTATAACTGCTCATCACCATAACTGATAACCGATCGAATAGTGCAGTTCTAGAACATATATATGATGGGAAATTTCTTATTCCTCGCCACAGAAGGTAACGGTGGTGTTGGCTTAAATTTAGATTTAATCGAAGTCAACTTATTTAACCTGACGCTGGTTCTAGGCTTTGTCATCGTCTTCGGACGCAAAGTCTTAACCGAGATTCTCTCCGAACGTAAGGCGACTATCGAAACCGCAATTAAAGATACTGAAGCTCGTCAAAAAGAAGCAGCATCCGCTCTGGATGTCGCTAAGAAAAATCTAGCACAAGCGAAAGCCGAAGCCGAAACTATTCGCGCAACAGCAATCACCAGTGCAACGAATGCTAAAGCCGAAATCGCTGCTAAAACCGCAGCCGATATCGCGCGGATGCAGGAACTCGCTGCTGCTGATACTAGTACCGAGCAAGATAAAGCCATCGCCGAATTACGGGCGCGGGTGACAAGTCTAGCGATGGAACGTGCAGAAGCACAACTCAAAGGTCTATTGACCGAATCCGCTCAAACTGAGCTGATCGATCGTAGCATCGCGTTGGTAGGAAATAAATAAATGAAAGATAGTGCAATCGGTAGTGTTGTTCTCAATCCCTACGCAGACGCGCTGATGTCACTGGCTCAGTCGCAAAACCTGGTCGATGAAT
Source organism: Chamaesiphon sp. 336R_metabinner_41 (assembly GCA_025359915.1). Lineage (GTDB taxonomy): Bacteria > Cyanobacteriota > Cyanobacteriia > Cyanobacteriales > Chamaesiphonaceae > Chamaesiphon. The sequence goes on from JANYDE010000052.1 coordinate 44,168, forward strand.
TCGGTACGAACTGTGCAGATTTATTGACATTACTCAATGAGTCGCCAGAATTAACCGCCATCTTAGCAAATCCGATCGTTAAAATTGCCGACAAAAAAGCAATTTTAGGTAAGATTGTGGGCGACCAAGTTCATCCGTTTATGTCCAACTTCCTGATGATCTTAGTTGACAGGCGGCGGATTGGCTATCTGCAAGGAATTTGTCAGCGTTATCAAGCTGCTCTCCGCAAGCTAAAAGGAATCGTCTTGGCTGAAGTCACTAGTGCAGTCGCTCTAACTGATGCTCAGACTCAGTCCGTTCGCGAACGAGTTCAAGCAATGACCAGCGCAACCAGCGTTGAAATCGCTGCAAAAGTAGATTCAGACATCCTCGGTGGAGTGATTATTAAAGTCGGTTCTCAAGTAATTGATTCCAGCCTACGCGCTGAAATTCGTCGCTTAGGTCTGAGTATTGCTTAATTAGGGGATAGGGAATAGGGGATAGGGGATAGGAGTTTAACTAATCATTAAAAAACCTAAAGCCTAAAGCCTAAAGCCTGAAGCCTAGCACCTATAGAAAATTACAACAGTAAACTAGATAATTATGATTAGTATCAGACCTGACGAAATCAGTAGCATTATTCGCCAGCAAATCGAACAGTACACCCAAGATGTCAAAGCATCTAACGTCGGTACCGTCCTCCAAGTTGGAGATGGAATCGCCCGCGTTTATGGCTTGGACAAAGTAATGTCCGGCGAACTCGTTGAATTTGAAGATGCCAGCGTTGGACTCGCGCTCAACCTAGAAGCCGATAACGTCGGTGTGGTATTGATGAGTACTGGACGCAGCATTCAAGAAGGAAGTGCAGTCAAAGCAACTGGTAAAATCGCTCAGATTCCAGTGGGTGATGCAATTGTCGGTCGGGTTGTAGATGCACTCGCCCGCCCGATTGATGGTAAAGGTGATATCGCGACTAGCACCACTCGCCTGATTGAATTCATGGCTCCTGGGATCATCGAACGTCGTTCCGTATACGAACCAATGCAAACAGGGATTACCGCAATCGATGCGATGATTCCGGTTGGACGTGGACAACGCGAACTGATTATCGGAGACAGACAGACTGGTAAAACTTCGATCGCAATTGATACTATCATCAACCAGAAAGAAGAAGATGTAGTTTGCGTATACGTCGCAATCGGTCAGAAAGCCTCCACCGTTGCCAACATTGTCAACGTGCTTGAAGAAGCTGGCGCGATGGCATACACAGTCGTTGTAGCTGCAAATGCCAACGATCCTGCAACCCTCCAATACTTCGCACCTTACACTGGTGCAGCCATTGCCGAGTACTTCATGTACCAAGGTAAAGCAACCCTGATCATCTATGATGATTTATCCAAGCAAGCTCAAGCTTACCGTCAAATGTCCCTCTTGCTGCGCCGCCCACCAGGACGTGAAGCATATCCTGGCGACGTATTCTACATTCACTCCCGCTTACTCGAACGTGCTGCGAAACTCAGCGACGAACTCGGCGGCGGTAGCATGACAGCATTACCAATCATCGAAACTCAAGGTAGTGACGTATCTGCGTACATTCCTACCAACGTAATTTCGATTACCGACGGTCAAATCTTCCTCTCCTCCGACCTTTTCAACTCCGGTCTCCGCCCAGCAATTAACGCAGGTATCTCCGTATCCCGCGTAGGTTCCGCTGCACAGACCAAAGCAATGAAAAAGGTTGCAGGTAAACTCAAACTAGAATTAGCCCAGTTTGACGACCTTCAAGCCTTCGCTCAGTTCGCGTCCGACCTCGACCAAGCGACCCAAAATCAACTCGCTCGTGGCGCACGCCTCCGCGAAATTCTCAAGCAGCCACAGTACTCGCCACTATCTGTACCTGAACAGGTTGCACTAGTATACGCAGGCTTAAACGGCTATCTCGATGATATCCCAGTCAACAAAGTCGTTGGTTACACCTCCGCACTCAAAGACTACCTGAAAAACAGCAAGCCTGAGTACGCTACAACCATCAAAGACAACAAAATGCAGTTGACTGATGAAGCTGAAACATTGCTTAAAGCTGCGTTGGTTGAATGTAAGAAATCCTTCTTAGCGACAGCTTAGAAGTAAAAAGTGGGGAATATTAATTATTCCCTGCGGATTTTCTAGAAGGGTTGCGTAGATCTACCCACCCCGCCCTTGCGGGTACCCCTCCTCGGAGGGGATTTTAGCTGTAGGGTGTGTTAGCGGAGCGGAACGCACCACTTTACGATCGTTGGAAAGGTGCGCTCGCGCTATCGCTAACACACCCTAAGTCTACGCCTAGCCCTATTTTTCGTTAAAAATTATAGATAAAAATAAAATATGGCTAACCTAAAATTTATTCGGGATCAGATTCAATCAGTTAAAAATACTAAAAAAATCACCGAAGCAATGCGCCTCGTCGCAGCAGCTAAAGTCCGTCGCGCCCAACAACAAGTAGTTGCAACTCGCCCCTTTGCTGACAGATTGGCACAGGTTTTATATAGCCTCAAAAGCCGCTTAACATTTGCCGATGCTACTTCCCCATTGCTCCAACAACGGGAAGCAAAATGTGTCGGTTTATTAGTAATTACAGGCGATCGAGGACTATGTGGCGGTTATAATAGCTCCATCATCAGAAAAGCCGAACTTCGCGCCGCAGAACTCAAAGCGCAAGGATTGAGCTATACATATATCACCGTCGGACGTAAAGCGACTCAGTACTTCCAACGTCGCAATCAGCCTATTAGTGAAAGCTACACAGGATTAGAACAAATTCCGACTGCTGTTGAGGCGGGTAAAATTGGGGATGAATTACTCTCCCTCTTCCTCTCCGAAAGCGTAGACAGAGTAGAGCTAGTTTACACTAAATTTGTCTCCCTGATTGCTTCTCGGCCCGTCATCCAAACATTGCTACCCTTGACTTCTCAGGGTTTAGAAGTACCCGATGATGAAGTCTTCCGCCTGACTAGTCGCGGTGGTAATTTCTCCGTCGAGCGCGAGAAAGTAACCAGCTCGGTTGCACCACTGCCTAGTGATACAATTTTTGAACAAGATCCGAATCAGATCTTGGATGCACTGTTACCGCTCTATGTTAACAATCAACTGCTGCGAGCGTTACAAGAGTCCGCAGCCAGCGAACTCGCAGCACGGATGACAGCGATGAACAATGCTAGCGACAACGCTAAACAACTGATTGGATCCCTGACACTCAGCTACAACAAAGCCCGTCAAGCCGCAATCACTCAAGAAATTCTTGAGGTTGTTGGTGGTGCTGAAGCTCTCCAAGGCTAACTAAATTAGATCGACAATCACAATTACTCGCGCTCAATCAAGTTTGAGCGCGATTTTTATGGAGACTTTCGAGGCATCAACAACACATCCTCTAGCATTCTAGCTTCGCACCAACTCCGGTATTGATGGTTGCATGATGATTTAGATCTATGAATTTAGTGCCAAAATTATGACTAAGTAGATCGAACCACCTAAACCATGACCACTAAAGATAAACTCATTTGTGCCACCTACGCCCTGATTGCCTTGTTAGCGGTCGAACAGAATGGCTTAAACATACTTAAATCTTCACAAAACTCATGCTTAGTGACATGGTCATAGATTTACTTTTATTGCTAGAATATAATTAGCTAAGGTCGTCAAACTGAGTATCTAAGCCAAAGCTTAGTTTTG
>JANYDE010000055.1 GCA_025359915.1 Chamaesiphon sp. 336R_metabinner_41
GACACTTTTTTTGTGATATTTGAGTTTGGATGATTAATAAAAATTATAACTGATGCCGATCGGCTCCTAATTGCTGATGGATTCAATTCGATCGATCGAATTGAATGCCATTTTATTGACTTATTCAGCAAGCCCTAAATATAGATATTTACAGAATAGATTTATTACTTTAGCATACGAACCTGTAAAAAAAGACAGGTCTAAATTTAGACCTGTCTATATACAATACACCGCTAGAGCTTACATTTTGCCCATTTGAGCTGCAACTTCAGCAGCGAAATCAGACTCTACTTTTTCGATGCCTTCGCCCAGGATAAAGCGAGTGAAACGGCGAACAGAGACATCTTCACCCAACTGTTTAATCGTTTGTCCGATTAACTCAGTTACCGAGATATTCTGATCCTTGATGTAAGGTTGGTCCAACAAAGTCATCTCTTTGAGACGTTTGTCGATGCGTCCTTTGACGATTTTTTCCTTCATTTGGTCGGGTTTGTTAGCGATATCATCGCGTCCCATCTCGATTTCTTTTTCCTTGCTAGCGATCGCTTCAGGAATTTCATCAACGTTGATATACTCAACATTGGGACATGCTGCGATTTGCATTGCCAAGTTCCGCGCTAGATTTTTGAAGTCTTCGTTACCAGACACATTTGCCGATGCACAACCAAGTTCGATTAATACGCCAACTCGTCCACCAGTGTGGATGTAGCAATCAACCGCGCCTTCGGTACCCGCAGCAACTGTGTAGTTAGCTAAACGGCGAACGTTGAGGTTTTCACCAATTTTGGCGATCGATTGGACGATCGCTTCGGATACTTTGATGCTAGGATCTGCCGTGTAAGGCTGCCCTAATAGTGCCTCAACGGTATCAGCAGAAATCGCTTGGTGAGCCAAACTTTGAACGAGATCTTTGAACGCATCGTTACGCGCTACAAAGTCAGTTTGACAGTTGACTTCTACTAGTACGCCAGTTTTGCCATCAGCTTGAATAAAGTTATCTACCAAGCCTTCAGCAGTTACACGGTCGCTTTTTTTACCAGCAGCTACCATGCCTTTTTGACGCAACCATTCCGACGCTTTGGTCAAATCGCCTTCGGTTTCGCCTAAAGCCTTCTTACAGTCCATCATCCCTGCACCCGTGTTGCGGCGCAGTTCTTGAACCATCTTTGCAGTTATTTCAGCCATTTTCCTTTATCTGTGTTCGAGATGGTTGTGGGTGGGTGAATGGAAAAAGGGGCAAAGGGTAAGGGGTAAAGAGAAAAGGATCAACTACAAGCATTTATCCTTTTCCCTTTCACCTTTCCCCTTTACCCCAACATCACAATTAACTAAATAATTGGTATCTGAGAGCTAATTTTAAAACACTCAATACCTAATTTTAGCCTTCGCCGCCTTCAGCAGCTTCTTCGCCTTCGTCGTCGTATTCTTCGCCGTCGCCGAAGTCTTCAAACACTTCGCCTTCGCTGTCGAGTTGACCGTGACGACCTTCATAAATCGCATCAGCTAGTTTGCCGAGGATTAGTTTGACGGAACGAATTGCATCGTCATTCGCTGGAATAGCTACGTCAACTAAATCAGGATCGCAATTGGTGTCAAGTAACGATACGATCGGAATGTTCAGCTTCTTGCATTCCAACATCGCGTTATATTCACGTCGTTGATCGACGACAATGACGATATCAGGAACCTTGCGCATGTTCTTGATCCCACCCAGATACTTCTGGAGTTTTGCCATTTCCCGTCGTAAAACGGAAGCTTCTTTCTTTGGCAATAAATCCAACGCGCCGCTATTTTCACGACGTTCGAGATCTTTCAAGCGTTCGACACGAGTTTTGATCGTCGTCCAGTTGGTGAGCATCCCACCCAACCACCGTTGGTTGATGTAAGCTGCTCCACAACGGCTTGCTTCTTGAGCAATAATCCCTGCTGCTTGGCGTTTGGTTCCGACAAATAAGAACCGTTTACCTTGTTCGGAAGCTGTCCGCATGTAAACATACGCTTCTTCCATCAACTGGGCGGTTTGTACCAAGTCGATGATGTGTACGCCGTTGCGCGCAGTGAAGATGTATGGAGCCATTTTAGGGTTCCAACGTCTGGTTTGGTGTCCAAAGTGAACGCCAGACTCCATCATTTGCGCCAAAGATACTACTGGCATAAAACTTAATTTCTCCTAGATCGGGTTTATCCTCCACTCAGGCTGTATTTCTGTGACGAAACACCCGAATTCCTGAATGTGCGAATTTTTAGACAACCTTCTCATTGTAGGCTAAATTGCTAGTTTTTGATACCCCTAATTTTTGAAAATCGGGAGTAAAATTTAAAATCAGCACAATCTTTAGGCGTGACTGAATACCGTCAATTGCTGATTAGATGACTCCCCAATATTCGGTAAATCTAACTTAAAAGCGGGTGTCGCAGGCTCAATACTCAAGCCTCTACTAGCCAGCCTGTCTGTCACAGCGACTAAATCGGATTGCAGGCGGCGATTTTCACTCTGCAACGACATAATCTTAGTTTTAATCGGAGCCAATCGCTCGGCAAATTTGCGCGTATAAACCTTGGGTAATTCTCTAATTACTTGCTCCAACATTTGCCCGCGCTCGCTCAATTCGCGAATAGTTTGGCGCAATTGCTGGATCTCCAAATCGCGGCGATGGAGTTGGTGCTGATAGAACTGAACTTGCTGTTCGACTCCTTGAAGTTGTTCGCGCAGCAATCTCACTTCAGCTTGATAATCTCCAGCTACTTCTGGTCGAGGTGCGTAAGCAGTATGATCTTTAACTAGCCGAAATAGTTCTTGGGATAATTGTTGGACGAGTTTATCACGGATGCTCAGTTCTTCACGAAACCTAGCAACTTCGGCTTTTAACGTCGATATACTAGCAGATTGAGTTTGGTTCACGGGGTATCACCTAGAATTCGATCAAGGAAATACCATGACTGTATCAGTTTGTTCGACTTGTCGCAACGGGGTACATTTAAACATAGCGACAATTAATGCGTTGTCGCTATGCTTGATCGAGGAGAACAGAAAGGCTCTCGGTTACGAACCCCGCTTTGACAGCTATAATACCGATTCCAGATCCCCGATCGTGATAGGCTAAGAGAACCAGAAATATCAGCGAGAGAGTAGGGCAATCAACGATGAGCGCAGGTAGCAGTACGCATCAAATTAAGTTTGGGACTGATGGATGGCGGGGAATTATCGCCGAGGATTTTACCTTTGCGAATGTATGTAAGGTGACAAGAGCGATCGCTGCTTATCTTAGCACGGCTTACAGTCAGGATCGTCCGGTGTTAGTCGCTTACGATCCACGGTTTTTGGCAGATGAGTTTGCCCATACTGCGGCGGAAATTTTGGCAGATTTGGGATGGACGGTGAAAATTGTCGATCGAGATTGTCCGACTCCAGTTATTGCTTATAATGCTAGGCATCTAAACTCGGCGGGTGCGCTGATGTTTACCGCTAGTCACAATCCTGCTGCTTATTGTGGGATTAAGTATATCCCCGATTATGCTGGCCCAGCAACGCTCGAAATCACGGATACGATCGTTGGTAATCTCGATGCTGCTAGTGATGCACCACCTGAGAAGAAGAATAGTGGCAATATTAGCACCTTCGATCCGCAACCAGAATATTTTAAATTTATCTATACCCTACTCGATGTCGAGCGGATTCGATCGGCAAAACTCAAAGTCAAATTCGATGCGATGTATTCCACCTCGCGGGGATATTTGGACAAAGTATTGCTCCATTGCGGCTGCGAAACTGAAACCTTCCACATGCAGCGGGATGTATTATTCGGCGGTGGAATGCCAGAACCCAAGGCGGAACTCCTGGGCGAATTAATTGCAGCCGTGCAAAAGGATAAAGCCGATCTCGGTGTCGCGACAGATGGCGACGCAGACAGATTCGGAATCGTCGATGAGCTAGGCAACATGCTCACGCCAAATACCGTCCTGCTGGTGCTTGCCAAGCACTTAATTAAGAATAAGGGGAAAACTGGTGCGATCGTCCGTACAGTGGCAACTACTCACCTCCTAGACAACTTTGCAGCCAAGCATGGTGTGCCATTAATTGAAACCGCCGTCGGATTCAAATATATCGGCGAACAGATGCGAATCATCCCCGTTCTCATCGGCGGTGAAGAATCCGGTGGCTTAAGCGTGATCGGACATATTCCCGAAAAAGATGGTATTCTCGCTGATATGCTGATTGCAGAAGCGATCGCTTATGAGGGCAAACCGTTGAGCCAAATGGTATCCGAAGTCATCGCTGAAGCTGGTGGACCATTATTTAACCGTCGTCTAGATTTACATCTCGACAATGCTCACAAGGAAACGGTAATGAAAACTTACACCGAAAATCCACCAACGAGTATTGCGGGGATTGAAGTCAAAGAAGTTGGGCGCAAAGATGGGGTCAAATTCTATCTCGCTGATGGTGGTTGGGTGTTGCTGCGCGCTTCTGGTACCGAGCCGTTGATTCGCGTTTATTTGGAGACTCATTCAGCGGATGAGTTGACTAAACTAGCGACGACAATGGAAACTGCGATCGAGGCTTTGAAGTAAGCGGAGATCTACCCACCCCGATAGAGCCTACGGCTCTATCGCCCCTCCCAGGAGGGGATTTTTCTCTCAGCCTCCTCCAAGTCTCCCCATTTTGAAAATATGCAGCGCATTTTGGTGATTGGTTGTTGTGGTGCTGGGAAATCCACTCTGTCTGAAGAGCTGTCTGTTAGACTTAATCTACCGTTGGTGCATCTCGATCGATTATTCTGGAAACCAGGTTGGATCGAACAAGAAGAGCTAGTATTTGCAGAGCTGTTACAAGCCGAACTAGAAAGAGACGAATGGATTATTGATGGCAATTATCTGAGAAATTTACCACTTCGGCTCGAATATGCAGATACGGTAATTTTATTGAATCTAAATCGCTGGATTTGTACTTGGCGTGTACTTAAACGCTGGATATTTCAAGAAGGATACCAAGCTGTCGGTTGTCCCCAACAAGTTGACTTGACTTTTCTACAGTACGTTTTTTGGGATTATCCCCAACGTGACAGAGCAAAGGCTTTAGAACTAAAAGATCGCTGTCCAAATTCAGTGAATTGGATCGTACTGGATAATTCAATCGACATAAGGAAGTGGCTGTCAGCCTTGAATTAAGCGTAACCATGACAAATTTAATTATTTCATCGATCGCAGCAACATGGATCGTCCTCATCGCGCTATTATCAGTCCAGAATGCTAGCTTAGTCAGCATAAAATTTGTATTCTGGAGATCGATCGAACTACCCTGGGGATTAGTATTAGCAGGCGCGGTTGCTATCGGATTCATCATCGGCGGATGCTTACCTCTACTAGGTAGCAACTTCTCCATCAAACGCAAGTAACATCTCCCAACTCCCAACTCCTAAATGAATCATTACAAATTGTTGCCTTGTTTTCATAATTGCGAACAGACACCCATGTAAGCCTGTTATCGTGAGTAGGATCGATCGGAATCAAGCTGCATGTATAAGCCATTTTTGAACCACTTAGAACGCGAACTGACCACTAAGTTTGACTTACAGCCGCGATCGATTCCGACTGGTTTGGAATTAAATGTCAGCGAGCGCGGTAAAAGTCCAGCAACAATTCAAAGCTGGTGTTATGAGTGTCCACAGTTGCGAAAAATCCGGTATACATACATTGATGCTGGTGCGAGTTCGCAGATTTTCAATTGTGTGATTTATCCAGATCATCACTATGATTTGCCGTTGTTAGGTTTAGACTTTCTCTCGTTTGGTAAAGTTAAGAATTTGGTAGTGCTTGACTTTCAGCCACTTTTTCAGGATCAAGCATATCAGAAGAAATATATCGAACCGTTGAAATTTCTGCACGATCGATATCCAGATTTGTCCCAAGATTTGGAGATGAAATTCTACGATTCCAATCAATATTTCTCCAAATATTTATTGTTCGCCAAAACAGATCCCGAAACTGTCTCCACTAGATTACTTGCAGCATTCAAGGATTATCTAGATCTATATTGGCAGATGATCGACAGGGCTGAACCCCTCACCGATCCCTCCGATATCCAACGCATCGTCAAAGCCCAAAAAGACTACGATTGCTACAGCGCAGAACGCGACCCCGCTTCAGGACTATTTAGCAGCTACTTCGGACACGAATGGTCAGAGCGATTTCTACATGAATTCCTGTTTGAAGACTCCGTACCCTTGGCTGTGAGCGGGAAAGTCTAGCTTAAATTTACCCCTCCAACCCCCCTTAGAAAGCTACCGTGTATACACAAGTCGGCTAGACTTCGTTTTCGGTGGGCTTACCCCCCCAACCCCCCCCCTTATAAAGGGGGGGCTTTACTCCCTCCCCTTTATAAGGGGAGGGCTGGGGTGGGGTAAAGATCTACGCAGCAACTCAAATAACTTGTGTATACACGGTAGCTTAGAAAGGGGGGCTTTTCCGGCTCCCTCCCCTTTACAAGGGGTAGGGCTGGTGTGGGGTAAAAATCTACGCAGCAAATCAACCAAACCCAAAAAATGACACTCTACCAACCCTTCCTAGACTACGGCATTGAATATATCAAATCACGATTAGATATCAGTGATTATCCCATTCCCGCTGGATTCGATCGCAACAGCGCGATGACTGGTAAAGGTGAAAAACAGGTAGAAGTCCTCACCACCAGCCATGGCTTCCAATCTCCCAAATTGCGCCAGATTCGAGCTGCACACGTCCAAGGCGGACAATCCTTGCAAGTGCTCAATTTTGTGATTTTCCCCGCCCTCAACTACGATTTACCCTTCTTTGGGGCGGATTTAGTTACCCTTCCAGGTGGACATTTGATTGCGATCGATATGCAGCCATTATTCTGGAATGAGCCAGCCTATCAGGAACGTTATACCACGCCGATTTTGCCGATGTTCCAAGAATATCAGACGCATCTTCCCTGGGGTGGTGATTTCCCTGAAGAAGCAAAAGCATTTTTCTCACCAGCCTTCTTGTGGACTCGTCCTTCCGAGACTGAAGCCGTCGAGACACACGTATTTGGAGCGTTTAAAGATTATCTTACAGCCTATTTGGATTTTGTCGATCGAGCAGAACCAATTACCGATCCTCACCGCCTAGAAGAGATTAAGCAAGCGCAACTACGGTATGTGCGATATCGCTCTGAAAAAGACCCCGCACGCGGTATGCTAAAACGATTCTACGGCGAAGAGTGGACAGAAGAATACATCCACGGCTTCTTATTCGACCTAGAACGGAAATTAGCTTAAAATCGATCGACGATCTCACTCAATCATTACTAACCACAAACCATCTGTAGGGGCGGGTTTATGCTAATAATTTTGTTCGTTCCAAAGATTTACGCCAAAACCCGCCCTCACCCACCAGCTAGCAGCAAAAGTGGTATCACCCTGACTTCAAGAGCGTCAAGGGCGCAAGGTGTTGCAGCGGTTGTTGGAAGTTGGCTTGTTGATTTCAGATACACCTAAAGGTGCCTTGAGGGTCGGTTTTCCATCTACTTGACTCGATCGATATTTTCCAAGATTGTTTTTGGGTTGAACGCTAGTTCGATCGATCCCACATCTCCATCAATGTATCAGAGATCGCCAGATTCGATAAGTCATCATGATAAAATGAAATCGACCCCCAAAAGCAACGAGTGGAGATTTATCGACCAGGGCAAGAAGTAGAGATTTTAGAAGCCCCCAAGTCGATCGACTGTAATAGACCTCCTGCGAAAGTAAAAATAGAATCTTTTTCAGTACCGTTTTCATCTATAGTTCCCCCTATTCCCTATTCCCTATTCCCTATTCCCTGACTTTCGCAGGAAGTCTAATGAAGTTATGCCAGGATTTGTATTGGATATGAGCCGGATTTGGTAAAAAATCTGGTTGTTTGATCATGTGAGTTGGATGGCTGATTCCTCCCAATTCTAACTAAGCTCGATACCCAGGAACACTCTCTAACACAGTTATGCCGAAGGGTGTAGTGAGGGTCGGTTTTCCAGCTACTTTACTCGATCGATATTATCCGCGATTATTCTTGGGTTGAGCAACTTCTCTTCATAACGTTAACCTGTAGGGGATACGCTGCTCAAATAGGATCGCTATAGATCAAATTACAGTTCATCTTTCAATCATTCTCAGCACATTTTAGACAACATTAATAGTTACAAAAAAAGCCTCCCAATAGATCTTGAGAGGCTTTTCTAAATTAGATATGTGACCAGATTTCAGAGATCTAGAATGTTAAATTTCAGCTTACACAGCTATTCAAATAGCTTATCTGCGTGAAATCCGAATTTTTTGATCGAAGTTCCAAACTCTTCCGTCGGGCTTTGCCGTTGGTGCGACGGTTTTTCCTCCCTTCACATCATCCACAGTACTAGTTGTACCTAGATTTTCGATTACTTTGGGTGGAGTTCCTGGTATACGAGCTTCATCTGGGTATGATGTAGTTACTTTGTTGTCATAAATTTTGCCTTCTACTACAGTAGTGTTAACTACGGCATTGAAATTGATCTCGACCCCGCCCCCTGGTGGAATTGTAAACCCTGACCAAACTGGTTCTGTTGAATTTACCGTAGGATTAGGATTCGGTACACTAGTTCGAGTAGCGCCACCTTTCAGAATAACTTCATTATCTATGTTAGTCTTTGGCGCGTAAGCAAAGCCTGGTGGTAGTGTATCCTTGATATCAACTAATGTTGCACTACCGTTTGGCGCAGTGTTAGTTACTTCTATTTTGTATGTTGCAACCTTACCTTGGACTACTGTTTTTGTAATCGATTCATTGGCAACACTTAGCTTTGGAGAACAATTAGTAGCATTATTCAGTGAGTTGAAAGGATCTTCGCTATTACTAAAAGCAAGCTTGATTCCATCAGATCCTGGTGTAGCTCCATGTGGATTCATTGTTTTACCGCTCACCGCTTTGTATGCTTGCTCGGTAGCTGGATCGTCAGTATGACCGCTAGCTCCACCAGTAACATAAGCATTGACTGTAGCACCAGGAGCATTGTAGAGCACAACCCCACCGCCACCACCGCCACCTGGCCCGTGAGGGGTATGGCTATAGGGGTAGCCGTCAGTAGTGTAACCAACAGCCTCACTAGCGTTTTGATTTGCGAGCGTAACTGGAGTCGTCCGATAATTAAAAAAAGCATCTCGCTCGGTACTACCACCATTGCCACCTTTGGCTTCAATGGTGATAGTCTTATCAAGACCCACTACAGCATTGCGTGACTGAATCAACACAGTCCCACCAGCACCAGCACCACCAGCACCATCAGGATTTCCTCCATACGCGCCTCGATCTCCATCTCTGCCATTTGCATAGATACTCCCTGGTCCTTTGATCGTGCCAGCGCGAAGCATTACGATTCCGCCACCAGCACCACCAGGGACACCTTGTGGTGAGTCATTTGCTTCACCACCACCGCCACCGCCACCCATGATTAGCTGCCAAGGGACGATAGTCTTGGTTGAGGACAAGAATCCAGGACGACCACCAGAATCTTTGGGAACATACGCACTGCCATTCGACCAAGCTAGTCCACCTTGCCCACCAATGCCACCATTACCACCACCACCACCACCAGAGTTGTGATAGTTACCGCCACCACCAGCATTTGCTGGAGCACCTCTACCCGTGTCTCCACCTGGATAACCCTCGACAATGTTGTCCAGAGATCCACCATTCCAGACGGGACTGCCATCTGCGTTGACGCTGTTTAAAGATTGAGTGGATATAAACCGAGGCGTACCAGCAGTGCCTTCTCCTTTCCCAGAACCAGCAGTCTGAGCAGTCGTAATTGCGGTAGGTGCTCCAGAAGCATTAAGACTGACTTTCCCCAAAGTATTTGTCGGATAGATACTTGTCTGGGCAACATAAGTGTCAACGGCGGCTAAACCACCATTCTGGAGACCAAAGCCACCCCGAAAACCTGTGCTGTTAGCCGAGATTCGCTGACTGTTAAAATCAAATTGTCCAAATGTATCGACTGCCAAGATACCCCCAACGTTACCATCCCAAGGTGACGCAAACAGGGTTCCTAGTACTTGTATACTAGAATATTGCGGCACACGAACCACCTGAAATCGCTTCTGACCACTACCTAGAATACCAGTACTTGCGGGAATAGCAGCACTACTTATATAGGGATTGATTAGCGGTTTTTTGAGCTTGAGTGTACTACCGCCACTAGCAGATGAAACATCAGAGGCAGCAATAGCATATTCATATAGCCCAGTATTTCCCATACTAGACTGTCCGCTACCCTGACTGATAGTAGATCCAGATCCATATATATCTGTGTTTGCTGTGTTGATGCTTGCATCCTGCATTTGGATGATCAATAGCAGATCGCCTGATTTAATATCTTTAGTAGTACCTTTGGCAGCACCAGACATAATAGCAATTTCTTTCGATCCAGCGGCTACAGACTGTAAGGCTGGTTGAAAATAGGTATTGATGATGCCAGTGATCCCTGTCGCAACACCATCGGCACCAGGCGTACCACCACAATAAATTTCGGGCGTAAATTCTTTAGCTGTCTCCGTCTGGACGGCAGTCACTAAAGCTGATAGTTGTGGAACGGCTTTGATAACGACATTATCGTCTGCACCAGATCCATTATTTGTAACAGCGGTTTGTGCAACCCCCGAACTGTTTTTGTAATTCACAGTAACACTATTGGAAAATGTGCCTACGGTAGCTGAACTAGTGTTTGCGGTGAAAAAGAGAGTGACAATGCCACCCGCTGGAATGTCATAATTGTTCCATTCTAATATGTTGGTATTACTCGTCGATAATGGCTTGATATAGCTCGTGCCAGTACTCGGAACTACTGCTCCTTTGGTGAGGATTGTGAGTTCTTTGTCGTATTTGAAGCCAGCAGGTAGAGTATCCGTAATCTTGACGTTGCGGGCAGGAAATGTAGAGTTATTCTTGATTGTAACTTGGTAAATAGCGGGACTACCAACTGGAAGAACCCCTGTTAATGTGATATTTTTGTCAATAGTCAATACAGGATCGTTGGTTCCTGCCATCGCTACTGTCGCAAATGGCAATACTGATGTAGCAATAAATATTAATCCTGTCAAAATACTTGGATATTTGCAGGCTATTAAAGTAATAATGTTTGAAGGTTTCATGCTGTCGGGGTTTTAGTTGAGTTGAATAGTTATTAAAGATATCTTTTGTTCATCAAAGATATCTTTGGATTTGTTGTTCACCTACGATCTTTATCACACATTAGAAAAATTAATTTGCACGACCAAAACTCCGCTGAAGAACGTATGATGCTTTTGGAGTTAATGGTGGTATCTTATCCATCTGAGTAAAGAAGGGATCGTAATTAAAGTTTCTGAACGGAACATCATAGTAAGAGTTACTTAGCCCCCCTCTACGATACGCCCCACTGTATTCTAATGGTGTGCCAAGACTAATCAGCGATCCAGTATAGTTGAGGGAATTACTTCCCCAGTTTTCTAATAACCGGATATAGTTATTTACCCCGCCACTATAATATGAATTTTCTCCTACCTTCAATGGTCTACCCTGGTTGCCTTTGCTGATATCAGTGTTTGACAAAAAAGCAGCATTTATTGCCACCGGAGTAGCAACTGAATCATAGGTAGCTGTATCGCCGTTACCAATGACATCAAAAGATCCAGTAGTCGATCGAGGCAGCCCACATTTAATTTGACCTCCGGGGACAGCCAGAAAGTTTGTATTGCCTTGACTAGAGTTTTTACTAATACATTCATTCGACAAAACCGTAATTGTATCGGCAATTACTGAGGCAGGAAATCTATTTTTACTTGGTACATTTGGAGTACTAAAAGCAGTGGGTTGGGCTGCAATGTCGTTGTTGAAATCACCCTGGAGATACACAGATTGATCGCTACTCAAAAGCAGGGCACCTGGTAAATAGTTACCACCATTAAAAGCAAAACCAAACGGACTTTGTCTTGCTGCTAGACCTGGATATTTTCGATAGTAATCAATGAGAACTCTTTCGTTTGTGCTTGACTCAGGAAGATTTTTGTCTGGAAGAAAGTCGGTACCATCAGAGTTCTTTTTGTAAATTGGGTTTGCTGTGTCGAGAGTGACATCATTCGTATCATTACCCGCTGAAATATTAGGAGTAGTGTTTGGTGCTGAAGTATTGCCTAGTACATTAATCGTTGAATCACCATTGAGGTTGTCACTAACAGAAGCATAGAAAACTAATCCGCCTTCAGTCTTATCGATCGAACCCAATCCTAAAGATTGAAGATTAGCTGGTAGTTCCGATATTGATGTTTTTTCTGTATCTACCGGAGATCGATCGAACGCAAATCCATTCGCAGAATTCGCACCAGTTCCACTAGCAAAAGCAATGTTTTTTTTAGCATTGTTTGTTGCGTAAGGAGTGGTAAGCGTAGTGTCATCAACTGCATCATCGACGTACAAACCATCACGATTCCAGACAGACAAACTAGCAATATTAGTTTGGAGCATCGAAATCCATCTTTGCTCTCTGCCATCATAAAATCCACTACTACGAAGATTACGAGCTGGATCTGGATTATAAGCAGCAGGACTACCTGGAATATCACCTGATGGAGTAGTTGTCTCTACTCGCTGAATGGGGGCTGGAAGAAACCAAGCACCCTGAAGTGCCGCAATCTCATTTGGTGATCTAAAGCGAAGTATATTGAGATCGGCTTTCTCACTGGTTGTTGTGAAAATACCATCAAGCAGTCGGATGAATTCCAGCTTAAAAGCATTAAGCGATCCGTTATTGTATTCTGTATCGTTAAAACGAATATTCAGTTTATCCAACGGAATTGGAGTTGACGTGGAGACTAGTGCCACTTGGAGAGCGCGGAGGATTTTACGACTCCGTACTGTGTCTTCAGTAGGGCTAAGGGTGCTCAACGTTGGTGGTGTTGGTAACGACGATGGTTTTCCTAGCGTCTCGAATATTTTGTTTTCACTGGCTACTAAAGCAGGAATCTGATTGAGACTAGTCAACACGAGGACGGGTTGGCGCAGACTTTGAAGTTGACCTTTGGTGAATTCATGACACTTGAGATTGCTTACATTCTCTCGCTTTGGATCGATATAATCTACGGCAGGATCTTTACCTGCTGGTGGCGTTGCACTTGAGCAAGTCTTAGTATTAGGATCTGCAACAGTTTTGATTGAAATAAAGTTGAAAGGAATAATTGCTTGGTTACGAGTCCAAGGTGTTGTGGTTTTTTTGTTACCAGATAGATCTCGATCTGGTACCATTTCTAATCGCATATCAGCTTGAGCATAATATAGCCCAATTGTATTATCACGATAACTACGCTTTCTTGTGAAACCAGGTATTGGCGTCTTTAGTTCAGTGATACCATTTTCTACTTTTTTTACATTCTGGAACTTAAAAGTGTCAATTTGACCACTGGTAAGAGCAGCTATCGTGCTGGCACCAGTAGAATCCTGGGGAAGATCTAGACAGTTGCTTGGAATATCACAATTAATTCCCGTCAGTAGAACTTTCGTAATTCCGGTGCGACCAATCCCCAGGTTTTCGGCGGGGGACCAAAAAGCATCTACTCTGTTGTAAATACTTCCTTTTGCAGTCACTTTGCCCAAAAATGTTGTGACCGAATCGCCTATTTTTCCAGTCTCTCCGGCTGGCTGGACATAGATATTGGCATTGGAATGTACCCAACCTTGCAGTTGCATTTGAGAGGTTGAGTTGAATTCGAGATCTCCATTGTAAAAGACACCAAATTGAAATAGAGGTACAACTCTATTTACAAAAGTCATGGATAAATCTAAGTTACTACTACTTTTTCCTGATGCTGCTTCTGCTGTTTTTTCTTCTGCGGCAATCTTTTTGCTATTGTAAGAGGCGACCAAAGCATCATCACCCTGATTTGGACTCTTTGCCTCCTTTCGATTTGCTGCGGCTATTTCCTCTGTCGTATACTCAGGTAAAGTTATACCTTCTGAATCCACTGGTTTTTTTGCAGTAGCAGATATTTTGTAGGTAAATTCTGCGGCATTTAATCCTTCATAATCATCACCTTTGGGAATTGAGATAAACTGTGACGATTTCCCACCAGAAATAGCTGTGTAAGCAACATATTTATTCTTATCTTGTCCCTTCTTGTTGTATACGTTGGAATCCAAAGAAGTATTTCCGCCTGCGGCTACTTGATATGCATTGTTGCTAGACTCAAAACTATAATTGCGACATTCAAAATCATTTGTTGTTGTTTGACGACTTTTTGACTGCCCAGCAGGGATAGGAATCCGAAAACACTCTGCCAAATCATCTACACCTACCCCCCGAACACCAGTATAAGAAGCCGCAAGTTTTGTTTTGAATTCACTCGCTCTTTTATTCAAGCCTGATTCCGCAACATAAAAAGAACTCATGGTATCTACAAAACCACTAGTTCTAGATTTGGCTAAATTACTAAATGTCATACTAGCCGCGAGGAGCGAAAGCATCACAATGCTCACCATCGACACCATCGCCATTGCATAGCCTTGTTCTGATGATTTATCGATTTTCTGCGCTTTTAAAAAAAGGCAAAGTAACTTTGTATTATTACTCATATAAGTGTCAGGCGTTCGGGTTCGGGGTATGAAAAAGATAGCGGATGCGATGCGCCCTTGATTCCCCGACAATGCACACTCATCCGGCAGCGGGGAAATATATGATTTGTTACAGAATAGATTGCCATGCCTCTGATATGGCAATGTCAAATTTCGTTGGTATAGCTAGTATTCCCAAAATCGCAAAAAACATATCAGGTGTTTGAAAGAATATTTTGATGTTTTTTGAGTGATTTAGATCGCAAATAGACTAGTGTGTATGTGATAGGATACCGAAAATATATACCATCGCAAAATAAGAAAAATTACTTCAATTTACACACATCTTGTACCAGAATAAAACTATGATTATTAGGCGTAGATCTTAGAGGCTGTTTGAAAAGTCTTTTTTGTTACCAGTAACCCCCCTAACCCCCCTTAAAAAGCTACCGTGTATGTACGCTGCGTAGTCCTGATACCCCACCCTAACCCTCCCCTTATAAAGCCGATGCGCGCACTGTTCGGGTTCCCCGACAGTGTTAGCGGCGTTTTTATTCGGGGGGAACCCCCGAATAAAAAACGACAAGACAGCGCACCAAGCAGGGGAGGGGACAAGAGTCCCACTTTTCAAGGGGAAATTCATCATATATCAAGTTGAAGATACTCAAAGACAAGTTAGCTCCTCCCCTTTCCAAGGGGAGGTTGGGTGGGGTACAGATCTCCGCTTGGTAATAGTCTGGATGTATTGTCTTGCGTTGGTGCAAGGCGTGAACAGCTCGACATCAAGTAATGTCATTCGGTCTATCATGTTAGGCTAAATAACGAGGATCTCCACACCAACTTAAATATGGCAATTGCGATCGATTTTGGGACTAGTAATACCGTGATCAGTCGTTGGAATGCAGCGACACAACAAGCTGAAACGGTGATATTACCTGGATTGTCTCTGGTTGGGGGCATGAATCCACCGTTGATTCCCAGTTTGGTATATGTGGAGGATGGGAGTACAGATCGAGTCTTATTAGGTCAAATGGTACGAGATCGAGGTCTAGATCTTCAAGCAGATAACCGTTATTTTCGGGGCTTTAAGCGGGGAATTGGGGCGGAGATTCAGGGATTTTTGCCGGAATTGGATGGGGTGTCGATGACATTCGAGCGGGTGGGGGAGTTGTTCCTGACGGGGATAATTAAGCAGTTGCAACAGTCGTTAACTGTTGGGGAATCCTTGGTATTGACGGTTCCGGTGGATAGTTTTGAGGTGTATCGCCGCTGGTTGAGTGGGGTATGTGCGACGCTACCTGTGGAGCAGGTGCGGCTGATAGATGAGCCGACAGCGGCGGCGTTGGGGTATGGGATGACAGCAGCGGAGACGTTGCTGGTGGTCGATTTTGGCGGGGGGACGTTGGATTTATCCCTGGTGCAGTTGACGAAGCAATTACAGCAGGGTAAAACGCCGTTAGGCTTCTTGTTGAAGTGGGGGGATAAATCGATCGAATCTGCGACTCAACAGCCCCAGTTGGCGCGGGTAATTGCCAAAGCTGGGCAAAATTTGGGGGGGACGGATATCGATAATTGGGTGGCGCAGGAGTTGGCGCGGGAGCAGGGGGTAGAAGTAACTTCTTTGATTGCGCGGTTGGCGGAGAAGTTAAAAATTCAGTTATCTTTGCAAACTACGGCGACGGAAGTGTATTTTGACGATCGAACTTTTGATAGTTATGAGTTTAATCTCACTCGTGATGGATTCGAGCAAATTTTAAGATCTCATCAATTTTTCGACAGGTTGGATGAATCGATGACGCAGGTACTCCAACAAGCGCGAAGACAGGGGATCGAAACTAATGATATTAATGGGGTGCTATTAGTCGGCGGTACTGTCCAAATTCCCGCTGTCCAAACTTGGATTCGGCAGTATTTTGATGAAAGTAAATTGCGCCAATCCAAACCATTTGAAGCGATCGCTCACGGTGCTTTACAATTACTTCAGGGGATCGAAGTCGAAGATTTTCTCTACCATAGTTATGGCGTTCGCTATTGGGATAAACGCCAAAATGCTCACAATTGGCATCCAATTATTCAGTCGGGACAAGCTTATCCGATGTCCGCACCTGTCGAATTGACTCTCGGAGCATCGCGGGAAAATCAACCCAGTATCGAATTAATTGTCGGCGAACTGGGTGCCACAACTGGGGGGACGGAGGTCTATTTCGATGGAGATCGATTAATTACTCGCTGTCTAACTGGCGGGGTGAAAGATGTCAAACCTTTGAACGATCGCGATGGGGGTCGAAGTATTGCTAAACTCGAACCAGCGGGTTATCCTGGGATCGATCGAGTCAAGGTGTTGTTTAATGTCGATCGAGATCGACAGTTACGGATTAGTGTCGAGGATTTACTCACTAATCAAACACTGCTAACTGACAGAATTGTTGCAGAATTGAGTTGACCTATAGCATTCGCCAGGACAGTTAGGATATTTTGTGATACCAAATTAAATTGGCAAATGACAGATTGGCTCCTCCCCTTTCCAAGGGGAGGTTGGGTGGGGTAAAGATCTGTCGCTTTAATTCTTTAAATTGGTATGAGGCTAGATCCCCGACTTCTTGGAGAAATCGGGGATCTGATATGTCCTAACAATAGATCTACTTTTTTACAAATAGCATAACTCCATCCTGTTGATATTCAAGTTTAAAAGCTCCTGAATTTTCAGCGCGTAGCTTCAATGTTTTAACTAGATCAGTACTACTATTCCAGCCTGGATGCCGCTGATTTAATAATATATACTTAAAACTCTGGAGATCGATCGATTCTGTCCCATTAAAAGCCAGCTTGATGTTCGATCGATGAGTCAGATGAGGCGCGATCTCTCCGGTGGTTAAAACGGCACCACGATCGCGAATTTTGTCGATCGCGATTGTGGTAGCTTGCCGAGTATCTAGGGATGATAAGTAATCAGACCAAAAATACCCAATCTTACCGAATAGTGCAAATGAAATGACAGCCCAAATTAAAATATTTCTTCTAGTCTTCAGCCAGTTTTTATCATTAGCAACTGTACTAATTACGGCTATAAATAGAAAAGGTAAAATTGGGAGAGAATATTGATGAACTAAATTTCTTTGGGCAGAAACCGTAGACAAAATATTGATCAGCAGCATCGGAACTGCACTTAACAACGGTGCCAAATGCTTTGGTGACAATCCCCAAATAATTGGACAAGTAAGTAAGAAAATATATTCTAAAGTATCAGTTGAAAATATTTTACCGATTATCAAATGAGGTTCGATCAGAATATTTGTGGCGATTTCGAGCATAGAACTACCCAAATAACTATATCTGGCTGCGGCACCTGTTGCTCCACCCATTGCATTGCCTAGAAAAGTAGGGATGATAAACTGGGTAGCAACCAGAAACCAGGCTAATCCAGCAGTTACTGCGATCGATCCATATATTTTCTTGTGTTCGCAAAATATCAGCCACAATCCCATTGAGATAACTGTCAATGACAATACTGCCTTGCAGCTTAAAATTAAAATTATTGATACACAAAACAAAAATACATTATTTATTCTCGCAGCTAAAACAGCAATAAAAAATCCAGGAATCGCGATAACTTCTGGATGGAAATCAAATAGAGTTTTATTTAAAACTAATGGGTAGAGTAAATAAGTAATGACGATTGTCTCCGCCCCCTGGCGATCTAGTCCCGATTTTAATGCAAGATGGTAAAGCGGAAAACCACCAATAGTCAAGGCAATTGCTTGAACCAGAAATAACCAATGAACGTCAGGATAGATCCGATACAGCAATGCTAATGGATAAAAAATTATCGCTGCATGATCGCCTAAAATATGAAAATTCAAGAAGGATACAATTGGTTTTTGACCGATACTAATCAGATAAATTGCTTGGTCGAAAATCCCCAAATCCCAAGCATTCGATCGATAGAGCCAATGACGCAAACTACTGAGCAGAAATAAGCAGACGGTAGCAATACTAATACTCGCAGTGACTGGGTATGATTTAATTAAGTTCCTCACTTTTTAACCACTAAAAAAACAGGGAAGACCTTAGTGTAGACACTATTCCCTGCTTAGTCATCGATCGATTAATGATCGCAAATTACTGAACTAGAGCCAGCGGCGGATTGGAAGCACTGACACGTCGATCGATCACCGTATCGATTAAACCATATTCCTTGGCTTCCACCGCAGACATATAGAAATCTCGATCGGTATCTTCTTGAATTTTCTCTAAAGGTTGACCAGTATGATCGGCTAATAAGCCGTTTAATTTGCCCTTAATGTAGAGAATCTCCTTCGCTTGGATCGCAATGTCCGTAGCTTGCCCCTGTGCGCCGCCTAAAGGCTGGTGAATCATGATTCTGGAACTGGGGAGGCTCATCCGTTTTCCCTTGGCTCCAGCACTCAATAAGAACGCACCCATACTAGCTGCAAATCCCATACAGACGGTACAAACATCGGGGCGAATTTGATTCATCGTATCAAAAATACCCATTCCCGCCGAAACCGAACCACCAGGGGAATTGATATACACATAGATATCTTTTTCTGGATCTTCTGCTTCCAAAAATAGCAATTGCGCCACAATCAAGTTGGCTAAATCTGAATCTACTTGACTACCCAAGAAGATAATTCGATCGCGCAATAGCCGAGAATAAATGTCAAAGGCGCGTTCGCCTCTTCCAGACTGTTCAATTACGGTAGGTATCATAGCTATGCCACTTTATATCGATTCTTCCTATTATTACCCAATCTTGGAGCTAACGGTCTAGGGGTTTCCGTACAGGTAGGGGAAAGGGGGAAGGGGGAAGGGTGTAGGGTGTAGGGTGTGGGGGTGTGGGGGTGTGGGAGAAGATGAATTTATTCACTATTCAGTAAACCACTAAACCACTATTCACCGTCGAGACTTTTTTTGACTGACATACGAATAGACTGGCTCGGCGGATTCGCCCCAGTCGCTGGCGAAGATGACTTTGGAGCCATCACGATTGGGGACGCTTTGAGGTTGGCGTTCGTAGGCTTTGCTGAGAGAGTTATGGGGAGGGGTAAATTGCTCTGTGGTGCCACTACCATCGATCTTGAGTGCAAAGATGCTGTCGGGAGTTTTCTTGGCAGTATCGCCAGAAAATTCGCTGATATATGCCCAGCCAGGGCGTTTTAAATTACGACACGAGACATGGATACTATAGCTCGATTTGCCTGCTGGTAATAGGGTGGTCTTTTTGCCAGTCGCGTATTGTACTGAAACGATCGAGCTATTATTATCATCGGTGAGGACGATCGATTCAGCTCCTTTGGAATCAACACACGAGTCAAAATGTGTGCCTTTTAGTGGGGAGAGTTGACGGATGAATTTAAAAGATCGATCGAGTAAGTGAATTCCCCGATGGACTCCTTTCCCTTCCTTGTTATACTGGACGACGACGTACTTACCCGATTGTGACATGCTGATATTATTGACGATCGCACCATCACCGTTGCCAATGGTTGTACCTTTATGCTGAGTTTTGCGAGATATTACTCGATCTTTTGCCAGATCGTAGATCAGAAAATCGAATTTTTCGGCTTTGGTACCAACTAATGCGGCATAACGATCGTTATTACTGAGATTACCCTCCCACGCGCCAAAATTGATCCGATCGTATTCACGGAATGTATGCAGTGTCGTATAATCATCACCCTTGGCAATGTTCAGTTTTACAAACTGATTGGTATCAGCAACCATCCCATACATCAGCGATGGGTTGATATTCGACCACACACTTTGTGATGGCTGACGCACCCACCGGATAAATTTATAGGTACGAGCATCTAATAGAGCGGCAGGGTATCTAAAGTTGAGCAATAAATACGATTCATCAGCATTCCACGGTTGGTTCTTGGAATAATTATGTCGCAGCTCTTGCAAATTTGAGCCAAATGCGGTTCGATCTGACACACGAGTAACAGTTGTATCATGCCTTGAGTCTGTGACAGGTTTAAGGTACTCTGGTCGTTGACCCAAAGGTGTTGATATTGTCTGAGATCTGACTGGCTGGGATCCGAGCAATTTTTCAACCCAATTGCCGTTAGATCCTATTGTGCCGATCGATCCTACCAATATCAGTGCAACAAATAGATTCTGACGCATAAGTTTTATGTAAAAAATGCTGGGCACGAATTGCACATAGATAAATTTATATTACTAATTTTTGGTATCGATCGATACCGCTATTTGACTGGTTATTGCTACTGTTATTGCTACTTTGGATGATATATGAATAGACTTTTGATGGTTACAACTGTTCCCTGCACTCTCGACAGTTTTCTGTTACCGTTTGCCGCTCATTTTCGATCTCAAGGATGGCAAGTAGATGCGATGTCTTGTGGGATTTCTAGCAATCCTGACTGTGTAGCCGGATTCGATCGAGTTTGGGACGTTGAATGGTCGCGCAACCCTCTCGATCCTCGCAATTTATTGTCTACTCCAGGCGCGATCCGTGAGATTGTCATCCGAGAAAAGTACGATATTATCCACGTTCATACTCCAGTCGCCGCGTTTGTGACGCGATATGCCCTAAAGGATTTGCGCGATCGATTGGGATGTAAAATTGTGTATACTGCACACGGCTTTCATTTCTACAATGGGGGCAATCCTGTCAAAAATACAGCGTTTATCAATTTAGAAAAATTGGCTGGTAATTGGACGGATTACTTGGTGACAATCAATCATGAGGACAAGGCGGCAGCACTAAAATATGGATTGATTGCACCAGCCAACACCTATTATATGCCTGGGATTGGAGTAGATTTAAAATATTACAATCGTGATAGTGTTTCAGCATCAGCCGTAGCCGATGTGCGTCAGGAATTAGGCATCAGTACAGATACGCCCTTGTTCTTATCCGTGGCAGAATTTACCACTCGCAAACATCATGTCGATGCGATCTCGGCATTTGCCAAACTCGATCGCCAGGATGTACACTTTGCCCTAGCAGGTACTGGCCCGCTGATGGACAATATGAAACAATTAGCCACAGAGCTAGGTGTCATAGATCGGATCCACTTTCTCGGCAATCGGCTAGATATTCCCGTCTTGATGAAAGCTGCATCTGCGAATATCCTAGTTTCAGCACAGGAAGGACTACCCCGCAGCGTACTCGAATCCCTAGCACTAGAAGTTCCCACCATCGGTACCAAAATTCGCGGTACCCAAGATTTACTCGAAGGCGGTTGTGGACTATTAGTTGATGTTGGCGATGTAGATGGATTAGCCGCCGCCATGACTTGGATTCTCGATCGACCCCAAGCAGCAGCTAACATGGCTAAACTAGCCTACGAGCGGATCGCTACCTACGATTTAGACGTAATTATTCAACTCCACGAGCAATTGTATGAGCAGGCTTTAGGTCTTAGGCTTTAGGTTTTAGATATAAATATAGGGTGAGCACTAATGCCCACCCCATATTTAGCTGTCAACTATTTTCCTACGGAAAGGCTATTGCTTTTGGCGTTAGCCTGCCTTAGGCACAGGCAAACGCTCCGCTACCGCCAACAACTGTCAACTATCAACTAATTATCTGACCCACTTCTCACCAACGATTTCAGCAAGATCGACAACACGTTGGCTGTAACCCCACTCATTATCATACCAAGCAACGACTTTGACCATATCATCGCCCATAACCATCGTCAGTGCAGCATCGATCGTCGAAGAGGCATCAGTACCCTTAAAATCGCTGGAAACTAACGGTAGCTCACAGAAGTCCAAAATACCTTTCATTGGGCCTTCAGCAGCCGCTTTAAGGGCAGCATTGACTTCTTCGGCGAAGGTTTTCTTCTCAACATTGACGACTAAATCGACAACTGACACGTTCGGAGTAGGTACCCGTAGCGCAATCCCGTTGAGTTTACCTTTCAATTCTGGCAATACCAAAGACACTGCTTTAGCTGCACCAGTAGAAGTAGGTACGATATTCATCGCCGCCGCCCGTGCGCGACGTAAATCACGGTGGGAAGCGTCTAGCAAGCGTTGGTCGCCTGTGTAGCTGTGAGTAGTAGTCATCGTACCTTTGACGATGCCAAAGCTATCATTGAGAACTTTGGCAAAAGGTGCTAAACAGTTGGTAGTGCAACTAGCGTTACTAATGATGAAATGCTTGTTGTGGTCGTAGTCTTTATCATTGACTCCGACGACGAATGTACCATCTTCATCTTTACCAGGTGCTGTAATCAGCACTTTTTTAGCTCCAGCATTGATATGGCGGGAAGCACCAGCATGGCTGATGAAAACACCTGTAGACTCAATTACCAAGTCGATTTCCCATTCTTTCCAGGGTAAATTGTCAGGGTTGCGATCGGATACACATTTGATCGTTTTACCATTGACAGTGATGGTGTTGTCATCAGCACTGATATCTGCATCGAATTTGCCCAACATGGTGTCATACCGGAGCAAATGAGCATTGGTGCGAGGATCTGAAGTATCGTTGATGCCTACAACTTCCAAGTGACTATTGGTTCTCCCCAACCAACACCGCATAAAATTCCGTCCGATCCGTCCAAACCCGTTGATCGCTACTCTAATCACAGCCTCTTAACCCTCTTTTCCTAAATCGAAATATCCACTTATAAGACCAGATCATATCGCAAACCATACACATCTTTGACTTTATCTAGGTGAGAATGGTTACTTTTTTTCAATCTTGCTCACTAATTAATGCATGAACAGATATTCATGTGTTATTGTAAAAGAACATCGATCAAAGGTACTAAATTATGACTACTGCAACTCTCATAAAATGTGCATGTAATTCTTGCCTATGCAACGTTTCCCTCGAATCCGCCGTCCGAAAAGATGGTCAAAGCTACTGTAGCGCAGCCTGTGCGGATGGACACAAAGACGGACAGGTTTGTGGACGTTCTGGCTGTACCTGTAATGCGGGTTAGGGTTTAGAGTTAAAATATCTACTACATAGTCTCTAATTTCATGACTGACGTAAATCTAAATATCCTTGATGAAGAACCACAACTATGTGAATCTTCAGACCGAACCGCTTATCCACCTGCGCTAGCATTAGAAAAAGCGCAGCGGATGGCGGATTTTTTTGGATTATTAGCTGATGCTAATCGGTTGCGAATTATCTCACTTTTAGCAGATACAGAACTTTGTGTGGGCGATCTATCAATTGCGCTGGAAATGAGTGATTCAGCCGTATCTCATCAACTAAAAACACTGCGAGCATTGCGATTAGTTAGGTATCGGAAACAAGGTCGGCATGTATTTTATCAGCTTCTCGATCGACATGTTTTCGATCTATATAATACAGTCTTAGAGCATTTGGATGAAAGTGCGATCGAATAGATCGCAATTAATGCTAGCAACAATTGAGGATAGGGGTAATTCATGAATTAGCCCTACCCTCAGTTTTATTGAGATACCTTAGCAAGCGACTTTAAGAAAGTTTGGCTCAAAACTACCATACAACTCAGAGCAAAGAAAATTAGCAAGCCAAAACCGATGGCATAACTACCCGTCTGATCCCGACAAATACCCAAAACTATCGGTGGAAAAAAGCCGCCCAATCCACCCGCAGCACCGACTAATCCGGTGACACTTCCTGTCTGTTGAGGGAAATATTGAGGTACGAGTTTAAAGACACCACCGTTACCTAAGCCGAATAATATCGCACAACCGATCGATCCAATTGTAAACAACACAATCGACGGCATCGCCATCAACCAACTAATCGCCGCGATGCCCAGAAACACGCCTAGGAGCAGTTTTTGCCCACCGATTTTGTCACTCAAAATGCCACCAACAGGGCGAGATAATGTGGCTACCAAGACAAATAATGCTGTTCTTGCACCTGCGTCTGCGGGAGCAAGCGAGAAGACTTCTTTATAGAGGGTAGGTAGATAAATACTTAGTGCGACGAAACCGCCAAACGTGAGGGCGTAGAAGATACTTAATACCCACGCCAATTTTTCCGTCTTTAATACGGCGATATTTTCCGCCAGTGATTTCGATTTGCTGGGCGGCTTGGCATTATTTGCAGTCAGCGCGAAAATCCCACCCCACACCACAGCAGCCGCACTAAATACCAGAAACGTTGCCGGAATACCAATGATACCCGCTAACACTGGCCCACCAAATACCGCTACGGACTGCCCGATATTTCCCGCACCATAGATCCCCAGCGTCGTGCCCTGCTGACTCGGTGGAAACCAGCCAGAGACAAAAGCCACGCCTACAGCAAAAGAGGTACCTGCTAGCCCCATCCAGAAGCCCCAGAACAGCAAACTAGGATAAGAATGATTTAGTGACAGTGCGACAGCGGGGACGATCGTAAATGCTAATAATATACTAAACACGATCCGCCCACCATATCGATCGGTCATCAATCCTAACGGAATTCTGCCGAGGGAGCCTAACAATACTGGAATCGCAATCATCACACTCGATTGCGTCACTGATAGCCCTAATTCTTTTCGTAATAGCGGTGCTAATCCTGAGATAATTCCCCAGTTAGCAAACGCCACCGCAAACGCCATCGTCGCTAGAAATAGATTTTTATTAGCAGGTGATCGATCGAAAGTATTCATAAGCACAGACAAAAACGCTGACAATATGATGTCACTAAACCAAGCCGCAAAAATGGGATAGACATCAAATATCTATCCCATTTCTGCATAAGTTAAACTCACGTATCGCACCAGAACGCATGTATTTTTACTGCCATAACCCGTGGGTACCCACGGGTTATGCTTAGTACTATTCTGTATGTATTAGTACAAGATGTGCGCTAACCCAATTCTCCACTAGCACCAACTCCCGCAGCGCGAACATTATCCATCCCAAACGAGTTTTGGGGTTCTTTGAGGAAAAAGGCGCAGAAGAAGGCGCAGACTAAAGCCCCGATACCCATTGCAGCAAATAATGTAGGTGCATCTGTCAAGCTGAAAATGGTTAGATAGACAACACCACCAAAGTTACCGTAAGCTCCCACATTACCTGCTATTTGTCCGGTAATTTCCTTCTTGATTAAGGGTACGATCGCATAAGTACCACCACAACCAGCTTGAGCAAATAGTGCCGAGAACATTGTTACTGCCACTGCGACAGGTAACGCCCAGGTTTTGTCGATTTGATGAGCCATCAGATAACCAATCCCGATTAAGGCAGTTACTACCGTCATCGTCCATTTTCGACTCCCAAATTTGTCGGAGATAAAGCCACCACTAGGGCGAGAAAATAGATTCAGGAAGGGATAAGTAGCTGCAATCATCGCCGCAGCAGCATGTTCGAGTCCAAATGTTTTCTCGAAGAAGACAGGTAACATCGAAACCGCCGCAAGCTCGGAACCGAAGTTCGTGATATAAGTGAATTGCAACAGCGCGACTTGACTAAATTCATACCGTTCAGATGGCGCGAATTGTTTTCTACCCGTTACAACATCGCGGTTGACTAACCAAGCTTGATAACTTTGATAAGCATATAAAGCAGCTAATAAGAACCAGACAAAATACATCTGTCCTGCATTGAGGAAGTGTAATTTCTTCTGAGCCAATCTCCATGCTAATAAACCGAGGGCAAAAATCAGCCCGAAGTTCATAATTAACAAGCTATAGAAATCTCTAGCACTAGTAACTTCCATCGCGCCGTATTTTTTCGGACGCTTATATTCTTTCCCTGGTGGTGTATCAGTAACGCTATTAAAATAAACAACCCCGTAAATAGCTGAAACTACGCCAGTCAGCACGATTGTAAATCTCCAATTCGCCGTACCACCTGCCATTGAAGCCGTTGCCATTGCAATAATGGGGAGTGCAAATTCAGCACCAAAAGCTCCGAAGTTTCCCCAACCGCCATAGATACCTTGAGCACTACCGATATCTTTGGGAGGGAACCATTCCGATACCATCCTAATTCCTAAAACGAAACCAGAACCGACGATTCCCATCAGCAGACGAGCAATCACCATTTGACTAAAGTCTTGAGCTACAGCCGTCGCGATACAGGGTACGATCGCAAATATCAGCAACAAAGAATAAGTGATACGCGGGCCATACTTGTCGAGTAAAGCACCAATGATAATCCGTGCCGGAATCGTAATTGCTAAGTTGCAAATTAATAGCGTTTTAATTTGCGCTTCCTCTAGATGCAACTCTTTACCGATGATGGACGCAAAGGGTGCAAAGTTGAACCAACAAACAAAAGTCAGGAAAAAAGCAAACCAAGTAAAATGTAACGTTCGATACGGATTTTTGAAAGAAAGTAATCCCTTTAGCATCAGGCTATAGCCCCAATAAGATAACAACTAAATCGATTAGACAGTTGTTTGAACTGGTAATTGATTTCAGTAACTTCAAGTTACGGGAATGCTAACTGTAAATTAGTAGCTTTTGTTACGGTTTTTTAACTATTTTTCGATCTGTGCATTTTATGCATCCGTTTTTTGCATGTTGTTACGTTATTTGGAAGTTAAATTCAGGAAATCCTAAATGTGATATTAATCAATACATTGTTTTAGGATTGCGATCTCATGGCTAAAACTCCTTTAATTAAGACTTTACAACGTGCTTATCAGATTGCCAGATTTGCCGAACGCAAGGGCATTTCGGCGGCAACCGCCATGGAACTGTGGGATGTCCGAATTAATCGTCGCCGTTTGTTTCAAGGCTCTCTAGCCGCTGCTGGAGCTATTTCTGCCCTGGCATTAGATCGCCAATTCGATCGACACGTAGATGCAGCAACACCGCCAGTATTGATTGTCGGCGCGGGGATTGCTGGATTGACGGCGGCTTATTATCTAAACCGATCGGGTGTACCAGTCAGCATCGTCGAAGCCAGTAAGCGTGTGGGTGGGCGAATTTTTAGTCAAGCTAAGGCACTCGGCACCGAAACTACGGTAGAATTGGGCGGTGAATTTATCGATTCTGGGCATAAAAATATTCGCAAACTAGCCCAGGAATTAGGTTTAGTTGAAGTCGATTTATTGGCTAGTGATGGTAATTTGACTCATGATATTTACTTTTTCAATAATCGATTAATTAATGAGAAAAAATTAATTGCGGCTTTTATACCATTGGCAAAACAGATCGATCGAGATGTCAAAGCAATCGGTGAAGTAAATTATAAATCAACTAATCCTCGCTCTATTAAACTCGATCGTACTTCAATTGCGGAATATCTCGATCGACATTGCCCCGATCCGACTTTACGTCATTTTATTGAGGTTGCCTACACGAATGAATATGGTTTAGAAGTCAATCTTCAATCCTCAATTAATTTACTATTATTAATTGGTAGAGACACAAATAAAATAGAAATATTCGGCAGTAGCGATCAACGCTATCAGATTCGCGGTGGTAATCAACAAATTATCGATAGATTAGCTGCTAAATTTAGCGATCGAATCCAAACTAATACTCGTCTAGAATCGATCCGCTCTACGCCTAATGATAGCTATCGCGTGAGCCTACGTCGAGATAATACAAGCAAAGAATATACATTCGATCGAGTGATTTTAGCTTTACCATTTAGCGTGCTCAGACAACTCGATGTCGGTGTACGATTACCTGATGTAAAACAAGCTGCTATCAAAGAGTTAGGCTATGGCACAAATACTAAAGTAATCATCAGTTATAACGATAGATTATGGCGTAATCAGTACAAATCTAATGGTCAATCTTTTAGCGATTTAAATACTCGTGAAACCTGGGAAGCAAGCCGTTATGCTGATACAAAGACAGGTGCAATCGTTAATTTTAGTGGTGGAAATTTAGGTGCAAAAATAGGTCGAGCAAACCCCGCCGAAGTTGCAAGTAAATTAAGTACTCAATTCGATCTAATTTTTCCAGGTGTTAAAAATTTATCCATCAATAAAGCGATTGTCACCAACTGGATCGATCTTCCTTATTCGCGAGGTTCTTATGCCTGTTATTTAGTCGGGCAGTGGACTAAATTTGCTGGTGCAGAGGGTGAAAGAGTTGGCAATCTCTTCTTTGTGGGGGAACATTGTTCCCTTGAAGCTCAAGGATATATGGAAGGTGGCTGTACAACGGGATTGATGGCAGCGCAAGCCATTTTAAAAGAGTTGAAATAACCCAGATCCCCGACTTCTCAAAGAAGTCGGGGATCTGAAATTGTCAGTTATTTGCGAATGATAGATTTTGCTTTAGCTTTAGGTGGCTTATGCGCTGATGCACATAGTTCTGTTAATTCACATTCAGAACAATTAGGTTTTCTAGCATTGCAAATAGCTCTACCATGATAGATAGTCATAATCGAAAAATTTTCCCAGTCTACCTTTGGGAGTAACTTCATTAAATCCTGCTCGATTTTAACCGGATCTTGATGAGCTGTTAAACCGATTAAATTAGTCAATCTTTTGACATGGGTATCGACAGTCACACCTTGAATATTCCCGAAAGCGTGAGCAGAAACTACATTAGCTGTCTTCCTAGCCACACCTGGTAATGTCAACAACTGTTCCATCAATTGGGGAACTTCGCCATCAAACTCCTCAACAATCTTCCGACAAGCACCCTGAATATTTTTAGCTTTGTTATGATAAAATCCAGTCGAGCGAACTAATTCTTCGATGTCCAAAATGTCTGCATAGGCCATCGATCGAGCATCGGGAAATTTTGCGAATAATGCCGGAGTAACTTTATTCACGCGCTCGTCGGTACACTGCGCCGAGAGAATAGTTGCGACCAATAGTTGGACGGGAGTTGTATAATCTAAACTGCAAGTTGCATCTGGATAGAGCCGTTTCAATCTGAGCAATACTTCCAATGCTCTTTTCTTTTTAGATGTCCATTTGCGATTCTCCTTTAGAGACACTTTGTGTTCGATAGTCATTGATTATTTTCTAGTGAGGACGAAACACGTCTGGGGAGTGTGATTAATTTAATCCCACAATCTTCTACCCTGACGAGTGTGCAAATTATCATGTGCATCAGCTAATAGCTGCGGAATATTCAACTCTTGTGGACAACGCGGCAAACAATCACCACATTCATTACAACGATTGGCTTTCATCCCTGGAAACCAATGTCCAGCATTTTCAAACATCTGATAACGGTATTGTCCATAATCAGTCATCTCATAGGCAACTGATAGATTTCGCAGCCTTAATACTTCAGGGATATTAATCTGAGCGGGACAAGGTAAACAAGCATAACATTGACTGCAAAGATCGGTATCGAGGCTCACTTGTAATTGTCGATCCAATCGATCGATAGTTTCCAGCTCAATCTTCGTCAACGGATAATTATCGTCGGCTACATCTAGTGAGGGATATAGTTCCGCCGGATTCGCCGCCCCCAAACTGAGCGTACTAATCCGATCGTCTGCCAATAACCACCGATAATTAATAGCTAACGGTGTTAATGGTGCGCACAATTCAACTAAATTCGATGGCGGCGTGTAGAGTTTACCGCCTTTATCCGCAGGGGAAATAATAAATATCCCCATGTCATATTTACTCGCAAGGGAGATCGCCGGAGCCAATCTTTGATAGAAGTAATAATAATGCAGGTTGATAAAATCAAACAATTTTGTCTCGATCGCCGCGAGAATCAGCTCCAAGCTACCGTGAGTCGAAAAACCGACATGTCTGACCTTCCCAGACTCGATCGCATCGGCAACAGCCGGATAGCAGCCATCTGTCACCCAATCCAAATGCTCTGGGGTATTAATCCCGTGAATTGCCAGACAGTCAATATAATCGACTTGTAATCGCTCCAACGATTCATCGATCCACTTTGCCATCACTACTCGATCGGGTGTTGGCGACAGTTTCGTCGTAATATACAATTGCGATCGATCTACTGGCAATTCGCGCTGGAGAGCCAGTCCTAAATACGTCTCACTTTGTCCATATCCTCGCGCTGTTTCTAGATGATTGATTCCGACCGAAACAGCTTGATGTATAGTTTGATAAGCTATTTCCGGATCGGCTAAACATCGCATCGTTCCTAACGAGAATGCAGAGAGTGAGAGATTAGTTTTGCCAAAACGTCGGTAGTGCAATTAGGGAATAGGGGTTAGGGAATATCGCTTTCAACTAATTTAAACACTTCTCAAAGCTTCGATCGGATCTAGTCTCGCAGCTTGTCTGGCAGGAACGACACCAAAAAATAGACCAATTGCCCCCGAAACACTGACAGCTAAAACGATCGCAGATGGCGAAACCGTCGCTGTAGTCATTGGCGTAAAATTTCGCACCAGTACGATCCCACCAATCCCGATCAGAGTCCCAATAATACCACCAACAGTAGAGAGAATAATTGCTTCGATCGTGAATTGAACTAGGATATCATTTTCAGTTGCACCGATCGCTTTGCGGAGTCCAATTTCTTGGGTGCGTTCGGTGACAGATACGAGCATGATATTCATCACACCAATCCCACCGACTAATAGCGATATCCCCGCAATCGCACCTAATAGTAATGTCAGTGCGCTGGTAATAGTGCCCACAATTTGCAGCGCATCTTTTTGGTTGCGAACAGTAAAATCATCTTCACCGACTATCTTGTGTCTGCGGCGCAGTAGATTAGTGATTTGAAACTCAGCCGCATCCATGCTTTCACTATTTTTGGCAGACACCGAAATTAATGACAATCGCAGCCCAAATGGTGAGGTTCGCCCAATTACCCGTTTACTCATGGTAGTAATCGGAATAAAGATGGCATCATCTTGATTGCTACCAAAAGAAGAACCTTTTGCTTCCATCAACCCCACCACTTCAAAGCTCAAATTATTGATCCGAATTTGCTTGCCTAATGGATTATTGCCCCCAAATAATCGTTGGGCAATATCTGTACCCACCATCGCGACTTGCTGGTCAGTTTTTACATCCAAACTCGTGACAAATCTTCCTTTGTCAACTGCAAAATTACGCACTGTCGGAAAGTCAGCAGTCGTCCCTTGAATAATCGAAGTAGTCGTAATGTTTTGATAGCTAACCACAAAAGAATTCTGTAAAACTGGTGCCACACCAGCGATAGAAGGAACTTGTCTGGCGATCGCTCTGGCATCGCTCAAAACTAGTGTCGGCGGCGTTCCACCGCTGCGAATATTTTGAGCTTTAGGAGAACCAGGTAATATAAATAATGTATTTGGGCCAAGATTTTTGAACTGATCTGTCGCCAGAATTTGAGTACCCTCACCGACACCAATCATCCCAATCACCGAAGCATTGCCAATCACAATTCCTAGCATTGTCAAACAGCTTCGCATCTTATTCGATACGAGAGTTTGCACCGCCATATTTAAACTTTCAACTAGATTCATTTATAAGAAATCCGATCTATGGCATCAATTACTTGTATTTTAGCACTGCCACGATTTAACAATCGTTCCCAAACAGACACTGTAAGTAACATTTCAGATCTCATGTGCGGATTTTAGCAGATTTGCCAAGGTGACGATGTGGAACCGATCTCGTTTGCCGGAAAGGAATTTCAATTAAATCAGATCCCAATTTTACCTGCGATACATGGTGTTGATGCGTTACGCTGTTACCTGACGGTAGTCTAATTTACACCCGCCTTACCCCCTAACCCATCCCCGATGAGCGATCGATTTCGGAAATTCGTCCAAATAATTGGCAGTGGCCCTCATACAGGTAAAAGTCTTACCCGTGAGCAAGCAGCAGAAGCAATGGAACTAATGCTATTGCAGACAGCCACACCCGCTCAAATTGGTGCATTTCTGATCGCCCATCGGATTAAACGTCCCACAGGTGCAGAATTAGCAGGGATGCTAGATACTTATGCCAAAATCGGCCCGCAAATCCAACCAGTTGAGAGCCATTCTCGATCGCCTGTAATCTTTGGCGTAGCTTATGATGGTCGATCTCGTACCACCCCACTCGCCCCAATTATTTCCCTCATTATGACAGCAGCGGGAATTCCGGTGATCTTGCACGGTGGCGATCAAATGCCCACCAAATACGGCATTCCGCTAATCGATATTTGGCAAGAATGGGGAGTAGATTGGACGCAGATTTCACTCGATCGAATTCAGTCGATCTTCGCAGCTACAGGCTTAGGCTTCATTTACACGCCGACTCATTTCCCCCTCGCCGCTGGACTTACCCCTTATCGCGATCAGATCGGCAAACGTCCACCACTGGCTACTTTAGAACTAATGTGGTGTCCTTATGCAGGTGATGCCCATCTGATTTTTGGGTACGTTCATCCGCCCACCGAACAGATGGCACTAGTCGCCGCCACACTTCGAGATACCCCTCATAAAATCACCACCGTTAAAGGCTTAGAAGGGAGTGTAGATCTACCACGCGATCGAACCGTCATTGTTGGCGTTCATCAAACTGGGCAAGAATTAGAGCGAATTTTTCTCCATCACTATGACTACGGATTAAGTAATATTAATCCCCCCCTCTTATCCACCCCCGAATTAATGTCCGATCTCGCTACCGTGCTGCTCGGCGAACCTTCCGAGCTATTAAATTCAGTGTTGTGGAATGCGGGATTTTATCTCTGGCATTGTGGTGGAGCCAGTGATATGGCTGCGGGGATGAAATTGGCGGAAGAATTATTGACTAGTCGTGCTGTGAGTGGGCAGTTGGATCAGATTAGAAAATGTCTGAACTGTGATTAGAATGATTTAATGATCGAATTTGAACCGTATCAGTGATCGAACGAACGATACAATTGACCAGAAAATCAAATTAGGCGCATTACAGACGACCGCAAAAAACATAGAAATAATAGCACCAGTAACGAGTGAGCCATTCGATCGAATCCCAAACATCCATCACCAAATTCGAGCTTGATCTGTAGATCTGTAGGTTGGGTTGCGCGGAGCAAAACCCAACATTCACACTATAAATGAAAGCCTAAAAGTATCCTAAACAAGTTTTTTTGCTCCGTCACGTAATTTTACCCAACCCATCTATTCCCCCGATGACCCCAAACGATACCAATAACCCACTCGACATTATCTTCGTCCCCGCCCGCACCGAAAAACCCCTAGGTACGATCGTCCTCCTCCATGGCTGGGGAGCCAACAACGAAGACCTCGGCGATTTAGTCCCCTACTTCAACCTCCCCGAATATCAATTCCTCTTCCCCAACGGCATCTTCGACCATGAATTTAGCGACACCGGAAAAATGTGGTACTCCTTCACTGGAGCAGGCGAACTCACAGAGCGCAGCCTCACCCAACTAGCCACCAGCCGCGCAGTTCTCACCGACTGGATTCAATCCCTCCCCGACAGCACCGGAATTCCGATCGATCGCACCTGGATTGCTGGCTTCTCCCAAGGCGGCGCAATGACCCTGGAAATCGGTCTAGATTTGCCTGTAGCAGGTCTAATGGTGCTCAGTGGTTATCTACATCCCAGAGTCGAACCACCCACGGATACGCCCCCTGTCCTCGTCGTTCACGGTACCCAAGATGATGTTGTCTCGATCTTGGCTGCTCGCGAAAGCCAGCAACAACTGACAGAGTGGGGCGTTGATGTAGAATATCAAGAGTTTGGCATGGGACACTCGATCGTCCCAGAAGTGCTAGATGTAGTCAGAAAGTTTGTGACTAAAAATTAACATTGTGCATAATTTTGTTAATACTGACTCGATCGCGGGGTAATAATAAAATATCAGGCTAAGATTAAACACATCTGCTAAACTTTATCCAAATTGAGAGGAGGTTTGACCTATGACCACGAATGCGATCGCAGACAGCAAATCGTTCGAGCTGTCTCAACGGAATACTATCCCCAATTTGACTACAGAGGAAGTAGAAGAACTTGCCATGCGGTTAGAAAGTGATGATTATCGCAATCCTTTTGATGGCTTAAATGACTGGCATTTCTTGCGGGCGATCGCTTTTCAACGCCCCGATTTAGTCGAACCTTATATTCATCTCCTCGATCTCGAAGCTTACGACGAAGCGTAAATTGTCTGAACTGTAATTTAGAATGATTAAATGATGGACTATGATTTACTTCTAGAATTAAATGTAGTAGTCGGGTACTGCCCACCATCTAGTTTTTAGGCAGTAATCAATCTGCTGTGATGTTTTCAAGTATATCGCTATTCATCAATATAGACAATCATCGATATATCTGAAGACAATCAAAACGATCGACAAATCAAATTCATGCGAGTTTTAATCGGGATTGGTGGGGGAATTGCGGCGTATAAAGTATGCGAGATAATTTCGAGTCTATTTAAGACGGGAATCGAGGTGAAAGTTATCCTCACCTCTGGGGCTGAACAATTTATTACCCCGCTCACCGTTGCTACCTTATCCAGACATCCAGCATATACAGACAAAGACTTTTGGCAACCGATTCACCATCGCCCCCTCCACATCGAACTAGGAGAATGGGCGGATCTAATCTTAATCGCCCCACTGACGGCGAATACTCTGGCTAAATTAGCCTATGGATTGGCTGATAATTTACTTACAAATACGATCTTAGCCTCCACTTGTCCGGTATTACTCGCCCCAGCGATGAATACCGAAATGTGGGATCAAATATCTGTCCGGCGTAATTGGCTGTTATTGTGTCAAGATTCGCGCTATCATGCTGCTGGCCCTGCGACTGGATTACTTGCTTGCGATCGATTAGGCTCAGGTAGAATGTCCGAGCCTGAAACAATTTTACCGTATATTTATTCCCTCCTCCACACTCAGGGAAAACTCGACTTACTGGGAAAAAGAGTCTTAATTAGTGCGGGGGGAACTCGCGAATTTTTCGATCCGGTGCGGTTTATCGGCAATCCATCTACAGGTAAAATGGGACTAGCACTCGCTCAAGCTGCGGTTCATCGGGGTGCGATCGTCACCTTAGTTCATAGTACGTTGCCGGATGTCTCGATCGATCGCCGCATTAACAAAATATCTGTAGTCAACAGCTCAGAAATGCACGCCCAAATGTTGACGCACTTTCCTACCGCAGATTTGGTTATAATGTCAGCAGCAGTTGCCGATGTCAAGCCAGCTAGTTATAGTGTCCGAAAGTTACCTAAAAAACTCTTGCCAACTGAGCTGAAATTAGCACCTGTACCTGATATAATTGCCGCATTGAGTCAGATCAAACAACCCCATCAAATCTTAATTGGATTTGCCGCTCAGACTGGTGATATTATTACCCCAGCTCTAGAGAAATTAACACGAAAACAGTTAGATGCGATCGTCACAAATCCAGTCGATTTACCAGATAGTGGCTTTGGGAGCGATCGCAATCAAGCCGTAATTCTCAAGAAAAATGGCGAACGTATTGATATTTTGTCCTGCTCGAAACTAGCGATGGCACATCAGATTCTAGACTGCATTTAGTCCAACATTTGGATCGATCTTTCGGTAATTGATTAAGTTACATAGACTAACTAACTAACCAAATAACACCACCGCTAATCTTTTTTGCATCTCCCATCTCCCATCTCCCATCTCCCATCTCCCATCTCCCATCTCCCATCTCCCATCTCCCATCTCTCCTCATGCCAGATC
Organism: Chamaesiphon sp. 336R_metabinner_41; assembly: GCA_025359915.1. Lineage (GTDB taxonomy): Bacteria > Cyanobacteriota > Cyanobacteriia > Cyanobacteriales > Chamaesiphonaceae > Chamaesiphon. The sequence goes on from JANYDE010000055.1 coordinate 36,091, forward strand.
CATCACTCCAAAGTATCTTTGACAGGTTATCTAGAGATCTAGCTAGAGATACGTTGATTCAAATCACCACAGATGACTTAAGAAAGAAACTTAATGCCGATCGATTAGTATTATATTATTTCTATTATAAATGGGCGGGACGAGTCACCTTTGAATCATTGAGCGATCCTAAATTTTCGATCTTGGGAGACAGTGGCCCTGATGAATGTTTTAATGGTGAATATGCCAAGCTCTATGAAGACGGACGAGTGCGGGCGATTGCTGATATCGAATCAGAACCGATTCAAACATGTCATCGCGATTTCCTGCGAGAATTGCACGTAAAAGCTAATTTAGTTGTACCCATTTTAATCGATCGAGGATTATGGGGCTTATTAGTCGCTCATCAGTGTCAAGTTACATATGCTTGGACTCCTGTCGAAATTACAGCGATGCAGATAGCCGCAACTACATTATCGTTGGCTTCTAGTATTAAAGATAGTTGATAGTTCAGGAGTTAGCTCGTTGCAATTTCGCTTGCATCCATAATATTATGCTATCATAGGAGATGTGGGCGCGATAGTGTTCTTTCATGCGATTGAAGAATAAAACCCAACACACTAAAGATGTGGGTGTTGGATTTTAGCACGCGCAACTATGTTTCTTCGACAATTCCTATTTCTGATAAGCCGCCATTGGTTCCTTAATCAACCGAATATACAGATGACGGAAAGTAGATTTAATCACCCGTGGCAGGGCAAAATCGATCGGCATCAGAGCGTCAGGAAGCTTCCAATCGCTACAGCTCAAATCGGCTGGACGCATCAGCGGAAACTCAATTGCGTCCAATTCTGGAGCTAATCCCAATCTTTTTGCTGCCGCCGCAGTCGGTACCAAATGCGCCTCAACATTCAAAACTTCTAACATCGCCACATCCAGCGCGAATACATCCGCAGAGGCACCTAGCACCCCCAGCAATCTGGGTTCGCCGCCACTTGGCCCATTCCCTTCATGTCCAATGATTCCGTCGATAATGGTCAAATTTGGACTAATAGCGCGAGCAGTTTCGACCAACATTTCGCCAAATCTGTCAGCACTTTTCCCTGCTTCCATGTGCCACCAGGCTTTCATTTTCCCAGGCACACAACCGAACAGATTTTTTACACCCAGCGTCATGGTAAGTTGCATATGAGACTTGACCTTGGGTAAATTAATCACCACATCAGCCTCGATCGCTTCCTTGCTCAACAATAAATGGTTAAACTCAGCACTGGCTGTCTCGTAGCGTTTGCCATGAAATTCAACGACGGGTAAATCTAATTCTGCCATCATCGGCAAATAACCATTCGATTTAGCCACCCCCATCGCACTGCCAAAAGCTGGACTATCACCGAAAAATGGCTTTCCACCAGCTTCAATTACCAGTTCGGCGACACATCTAACTAATTCTTGCCGAGTGACACATTCTTTGGTCGGACGCGCACCCGTTAATAGGTTAGGCTTAAGTAAGACTCGATCGCCCACTTTAACAAAAGCACTAATTCCACCTAGTGGAGCTAGTACCGCTTCGATCGATGATCTAAGTGCTGCTGCTTCATAAGACGTGGCACGAATCAGACTAACAGTTGAGGTCATAATGAGGTATCGGAGAAGATTTGATCTTAATATCTTAATGTTACTGGGTCTAGCTCCCATCTCCCATCTCCCATCTCCCATCTCCCATCTCGCAGAAGTAAATAATAATGAAGCTATTGGCTCTAAAAGCCGATCCAGTAACTATTTGCCCTGGTTTTTCTGTAATATAGAAATCGATAAACCCCAGATCAGATTGTCTTGACTTTAACTAGTTTACTTGAACTGACGATCGCTGACCAACCTTGCCGCAGCTATCGGGGGACATGCTTACCATCAATGGGTGAAGGATAAATAGTGAGCAATCAAGAATCAGTTTTAAGCGAATTACTGCGGCAAATGCCTCAATTGAGATCGCACTTGTATTTTAAATCTTCCCTCACGGCGTTATCCCATGCAATGGAAGATCGGGTACTTGCAGGCACAGATCGTCCATTACTGATTGCTAGTTTTCAGCAAGAAAAATTCTACCGTCAGGAAGCTCATCGGTATCGGCGGTTGGGTGAAATTAGCGATCAAGTCTATGTGGTGGCTGCACCCGATACAGAATTTAGCGATCTGATTGAAGAGTATGAACTAGTACCGTTTCAGCAAAGTGATGCCCTAGCGAATGAGTGGCATTTGATCGCCATTGGTGCCCAGTCAGCAGCTTGTCTGATCTGTCGCGAAAAAGTTGGTACACCTTCAGATGTCCCCGTTTTGCCAGAAATCGATCCGTCGCGACGGTTTGAGGGAATTTGGACATTCGATCGACAAGTAACGATCGCTGCTGCACATATTCTACTCGATCGGATCCAAGGTTATCGTCCTGAATTGGCAGCTAAAATCGCCCTAGCGAAGCAGGAATACCTAGTGGCTGTTCCGGGTATACCGAACGACCATTCCGCCAGTGCTGATGCCTTTGTGCAGCGGCTGGTGACATATTTACAAGCGCGGCAATATAAGTTACTCAAGGCGTACAGATCGATCGAGGAAAAGGAGGAACGAGAACGGTTAGTCAATTCGATTACTGGCGCGATTCGACGTTCGCTCAATTCGGCGGATATTCTCCATGTGGCTGCACTGGAGCTAGGTAAGGCGACTAAAGTCAGTCGGTGTTTAATTTATCAATATCGTCAAGATGAGCGTACCACAACGATTGCCCATGAATATCTAGCCGATCGACAAGCCACTTCTCTCGTCGGCAAATCCTGGAGTCTCGCCGACAATCCTATTTTCAAAGCCGTAGTCAAAACTCACGAATCCACCTCCCTCGCCGAGGTAAATATTACCAAAACCTGGCAGCGTACTCTAGATAAACTCGGCATTACCGACTGGCTCATCGTTCCAGTTCTCCATCAAGATCGCATCCTGGGGACGATCGAATTACATCAACATCAAATAAATCCCCTACCCTGGTCGGATGATACCATTACCCTGGTCGAAGCGATCGCCACCCAGATAGGTAGCACCCTAATTCAAGCCGAATCCTATACCAATCTAGAATATCTCAACCAACAACTCGAAGCACTCGATCGAACCCGCGCCAATTTAGTCGCCATTACCGGACACGAACTCAGGACACCTCTATCCACCATCCAAGTCTGCCTGGAAAGTCTTGCCACTGAGCCAGACATGTCCCTCGAACTCCGCCAAGTCATGCTCAATACCGCCCTCGGTGATGCCGAACGGATGCGCAAACTTGTCCAAGACTTTCTCACCCTCTCCCAGCTCGAAAGCGGACGGATCCAATGGCATCCCGAACCCCTCTCCCTCGAAGAATGTATCGATCTTGCCCTCAGTGGCTTAAATAGCCGTCGCTACGATCGAGATTTACCCAAAATTATCGTCAATATCCCCGCTAATCTCCCCTTTGTCCGCGCCGATGGTGAATGGTTAGTCGAAGTATTGACAAAATTGCTAGATAATGCTTGTAAGTTCACCACAGGCAAAGATCGGATCGGGATTGAAGCCTACAACGTCGAATCAATGCTCGAAGTAGTCGTCGCCGATACCGGACGCGGCATCGCCCCCGAACTATTACAGATGGTATTTGAACGCTTCTATCAAGCCGAAGGTTCCCTCCGCCGTACTGCTGGCGGCACAGGTTTAGGACTAGCCATCTGTCGCCAAATCGTCAACGGCTGGGGTGGCGAAATTTGGGCAGAATCTGCGGGTAAAGACAGTGGTAGTCGCTTTCACTTTACGGTGCCATCGATTTAGATGGGAGATGGGAGATGGGAGATGGGAGATGGGAGAGAAAATTCACTGTTCACTGTTCACTGTTCCCTTTCCCCCTTTCCCCTATTCCCTATCCCCTAATCTAAGGTAAACTACAGACTTAACCCCCCGATTTCCGACAATATGACTACCGCTCAAGCATTGATGTCTCGCTACCTGTGGGCAGCAGAGCCACAGGCGACTTGGATCCCGCCAGACAGACTGGTTGAAGATAGATATCATGTAATTACGCCCCAACTGTGGCTAGATACCAAACCCCAAGAACCACCCGACATCCTCTCACCTCTCCCCCGCCAAGCTCTCGCCTACGCTCATCTCTACCAATACAAGCTCCACCTCCCCCACCTCCACGGTTTCTGTTCGCTCAAAAGATCCGGTGAAACGATCGAAATACCCCTGCTCGACAATATTCCGGTAGATAGTGATGGTAAATTACTCCCTAGTCTCGTTGAAGCCTGGAGTACCGCCACCCCCCTCAATCAGGCATATTGGTTGTGGCAGATAGTCGATCTCTGGGCACCCCTAGCCGGAACCGGAGTACTATCAAGTTTAGTAGCAATGGACAACCTCCGCGTCGATGGCTGGTGTCTGCGGTTGTGTGAACTACTTCCCGATTGGAATACCGGAAAAACTAAAGTCACCCTCGCCAAACTTGGCGCGCTGTGGCTCGAAAATCTACCCACAGCAGCTCCCGCCGTCGCTGAAAAGTTTCGGGCGATATTTAGCAAAATGGAGGCAGAAAAAGCATCCTTGCGTGATGTTGCTGGCGCACTGAATAAAATTATCCTCGAACAAACCGCCCAATTACCGTTAGCTTGGCGAATTGCTGGTGGAACTGATGCTGGCGCAGCACACCAGCATAATGAAGACTCTTATTATCCAACACCCCTAGAACTAGCTCACGATCCTACTGGTGGGAAGATTGCCATTATTTGTGATGGAGTCGCCGGACACGACGGCGGCGAAGTCGCCAGTCAAATGGCTGTCAAACTACTCACAATTCAAACCCAAGAATTATTTGCCGACTTAATGAATAGTCAGCAGATTGTATCTCCCGAACAAATTTGCAATACAATCGCCGCAATTGTCCGTGTCGTCAACAATACAATCACTGCCGAAAATCACAGCCAGGAACGGGAAGATCTCCGGCGAATGGGAACGACAATGGTGATGGCACTCCAAGTCAATCAGCGGATGCGAAACATCAAGCGCGTCAGTATTTCTCATGAAATCTATATTGCTCATGTCGGCGATAGTCGGGCTTATTGGATTACCCCCCAGCGATGTCAATTACTCACCATCGACGATGATATCGCCACTCGTGAAGTCAAACAAGGTCGAGATGTCCCCTGGCATAGTGCCCGTCGTGCCGACGCAACAGCCCTCACCCAAGCCTTGGGGATGAAAACTGGCGAGCTGATTAAACCCACTGTTCAGAGATTTTTGGCGATCGAGGACGGGATATTATTATTATGTTCTGACGGTTTGAGCGATCGTAATTTAGTCGAAAGTTCGTGGCAGGATTACGCCGAGCAGATTCTTCACAGCGATATCCCACTCACTGAAGCAGTTCAATCTTGGCTAGCCTTAGCCCACGGTCAAAATGGCGACGATAATATATCGCTGGTGCTCATGTCCTGTCAAGTATCATCGAAAAATGCCCCTGTTGACAACAGCCAATTAGTTCGTATTGACGATCGATCAACCGCTTTCGACAGTCTACCATCACTCTCAAAATTCCAACTCAACAGAATCATCAACCTGAGCTTATTCGTGACGGCGGGGATTGGATTCTTGGCGGCGACGACAGTCCTAATTGCTTTTCTCAATCCAGACTGGTTGGAAAGCTGGCGGAAACAGATATTTCCCAATCGTTCTCCCCAAGCAGAGCTGAATACATCACCAGTCAACGATCTCGCCAATCGAGATCCTCAATGATGAGATCCTACTCCCTTCCCATCCAGGAAATAGACTACTCACTATCACCGTTACACACTAATAACCCATCCACTATTCACTCATTATTCTAAATATCTAATTCGTCACTGGGAAGGGAGTACGTTAACGAGTAATTGGGCAAATATTAAAAAAGTCAAGTGACAATGGAGTTATTCACTACCAAACTGTGCATAATAACAATACCCTAATCCCTATAGCCTAACCCCACGGCTGACAGATATCCGTCTCCAACCAAATGACACAATCTCTGCATCTACTGCTCTATGTTTAATTTATTTCAAAACAAGCACAGCACCAAACCTCGACAATTCGCAATTGGTGATGTTCACGGTCATTTTGATGGCTTGTGCCAACTCATCGATTTTTGTAAACCATCCCCAGCAGATAAAGTGTATTTTCTGGGAGATGTGATCGATCGAGGCCCCAAAAGTGCTGAGGTAGTAAAATGGATTAGGGAGCATAATTATCCCTGTTTAATGGGCAATCATGAGGTGATGCTATTAACCTCATTTAATAATGGGGATATTGATGAAGTTTCCTTGAGTCATTGGTTGCCCTCTGGTGGGAATACCACCCTTCAGAGCTATGGTGATGAAGGCATTCCCCAAGGCGATCTCGATTGGTTTGCCAGTCTACCATCTTATATCGACTTGGGTGATACATTTTTGGTCCATGCTGGAGTCGATCCATTTAAGTCCCTTGACAAGCAAGATAACGATCAGTTTTGCTGGATTCGCGAAAAGTTTCTCGGCAATCAATTCCCCTATTTTAACGATAAAATAATTATTACTGGACACACAATTACGTTTACATTACCAGGTGTTCGTCCGGGTGAAATCGCTCAAGGCCCAGGTTGGCTAAATATTGAAACTGGTGCCTATCATCATAAAAGTGGCTGGATGACTGCGCTAGATATTACGAATGCAATTGTTTATCAAGTTAATGTATTTTCAGGAAAAAAGCGCAAACAGCCACTCGATAAGATCGTCAAAGTCGTCGAACCAACAAGAGTTAAATTTTAAGCAGGAATGTTTGATTAAGTAATAAGGTAAATTAATAAAATATCCCCGACTTCTTTAAGAAGTCGGGGATATAGCTCGGCATATATCAACTATCAACTAATTAACCGATACTAGAAGGTTCTTTTTCTTTAGCTAAAAACTTCTCTAATTCAGTCAATGCTTCCGCATCTACCTTAGTTTGCATCGGGCAGAATTTAGGACCACACATCGAGCAGAACTCGGCGGTTTTGTAGATATCTGCGGGAAGAGTTTCGTCGTGATATTCCTTCGCCCGTTCAGGATCGAGGGAGAGTTCAAATTGACGATTCCAATCGAAGTTGTAACGAGCGTGAGACAGCTCATCATCACGATCGCGTGCTCCTGGACGTTTGCGAGCAATATCGGCAGCGTGAGCGGCAATTTTGTAGGCAATCAGACCATTGCGGACATCCTCAGCATTCGGTAAACCTAGATGCTCTTTGGGAGTCACGTAGCAAAGCATCGCGGTACCGTACCAGCCAGCCATTGCCGCACCGATCGCGGAGGTAATATGGTCGTAACCTGGAGCGATATCAGTTACAAGTGGCCCTAAGACGTAGAAAGGAGCCTCTGAGCACTCTTCCATCTGTTTTTTGACGTTGAACTCAATCTGATCCATTGGCACGTGTCCAGGACCTTCTACCATCACTTGGATGTCATGTTCCCAAGCGCGGCGGGTGAGGTTGCCGAGGGTTTTGAGTTCAGCTAGTTGGGCTTCATCGGAGGCATCGTGAGTACAACCAGGGCGGAGGGAATCGCCGAGACTGAAGGATACATCGCATTTTTTGAAGATTTCGATGATGTCATCGAAGTGAGTGTAGAGCGGGTTTTGCTTGTGGTAGTGGAGCATCCAGCGGGCGAGAATCCCACCGCCACGGGAGACGATACCAGTAATCCGATTGCGGACGAGGGGTAAATGTTCGATTAAAATACCAGCATGGATAGTTTGATAGTCAACCCCTTGCTGGGCATGTTTTTCGATGATGTGCAAGAAATCATCGGGGGTGAGATTTTCGACACTACCGTGGACGCTTTCTAAGGCTTGGTAAATTGGTACAGTACCGATGGGAACGGGAGAATTTTTGATGATTTCCATCCGAATCTCATCTAAGTTACCGCCACCAGTGGAGAGATCCATCACGGTATCAGCACCGTATTTAACCGCCAAAATCAGCTTGTCCACTTCTTCTTGCATGTTAGAAGAGTTGGGTGATGCGCCGATGTTAGCATTCACTTTACACCGAGAAGCAATCCCGATCGCCATTGGCTCCAAATTGGGATGATTGGTATTTGCAGGGATAATCATCCGTCCACGCGCAACTTCCGAGCGGATCAAATCCACGGGAAGATTCTCGCGCTTGGCGACATAGTGCATTTCTTCGGTTTCTACGCCCTTACGCGCATAGTGCATTTGAGAAACATTCTCTTGTCCACTACGCTTGGCAATCCATTCACTACGCATAACTTTTGAGTTCCTATCATAAACAGCTTCCCTCCGCTGGCATTACCCAGTCTCAGGTGCCAAGGGTATGTTCTCAGCCCGACGAAAGATCGGACACCCCTAGCTATGGCTATAGATTCTAACATTTACGCTTGGCTTTGGGTTATGCTTTGTTCTTTTCTACTCACTTCTCCATGTCAAATTAGACGTTTAGAGTGGTTTAGTGGTTTAGTGAATAGACAGCCCCCGTCCCCCCATCCGCCCCCTCCTACCTCTAACCCACATTCTGCACTTGAGCTAAATAACCTGAAGATTGTCCAGTGGTTGTCGATACCATCGCTGCGACTAGTTGTTCTGGTACCACCGTAAATGGCAACCGATGTAAATCGGAATCAGGTTTGCAAGCAAGTGTCGCCGCATGGTGTAATTGCGAGATCGTAATCTCACTCAAACCCAAATCTGCTAAAGTTTTGGGCAAGCCAATTTCAGTATAAAAATCGAGTAACTGCTGTCTGGCTGTTGCGGCTAACTGATTTCCCTGGAGCATTTCCTCCAATCTCAATTGGACTAAAATCCCATATGCCACTTTTTCGCCATGTAAGGAGTGGTGACTGCCGGAAATATGGGTAAGACCATTATGAACAGCGTGGGCGGCTACAGTGCGACACTGGGCACCGCCTAGCCCACCAATCACCCCCGCGAGCAGAACTGTTGCATCTACAACTTCTTGCCAATCTTCGCCACCAGGATATTCGATCGCTGCTACTGATTTTTGGAATAGAATATCTCGGAGTACCCGCGCCTGTTGAACGGCGGCGATGAGCAAGGTTTGAGATGAATCACCACTACTGACTGAAGCTTCATACCATTTAGCGATTGCATCACCGATTCCCGCTACTAGCATTCGTGGTGGTGCTGTAGCGACGATGCCATAATCGAGGATTAATAAATCTGGACATTTATCTAAGCTGATATCACTCAGAAACGCGCCTGATTCAGCATAAATATTTGATAATGCCGTCCAAGCCGCACAGGTAGCCGCAGATGTCGGAATTGTCACGACTGGTAATTGACAGCGATGGGCTACTAACTTGGCGGTATCTAAACATTTTCCGCCACCAATCCCGATAATGAGATCGGATTGATGATTTGTGACTGCCTGGGTTAATCGATCGAGACTAGTCTCACAACAGTCAGGAGTATATCTGATTTTCTCGATCTCTAATTCGGTTCGACCAAACAGTACCTGCAATTGACTCAGCTTTAGACTCTCTTCCCCACCAATAATTAACGGACGTTGACCCAATTTGACGATACTCTCAATTGCCTCAACGAGCGCATCTTGTCCCCGCAGGACATTCGCTGGCGCAATCATCAAAGAAATCACAGTAGGATTAGTAGTCATAACATCGATCGAGCGTTTGTTCGTTTAATTATTTGTCTAACACATATAGAATCAGCATAACAAGAAAATATTAACTTAACGCCCCATCTCCTATCTCCCCCTCCCAACTGTTACAGTTCTTGACGAGATGGCGATCTGACCCAGACAGAGTGGTACTATTCCCTAAAACCCTACAACGAGCAGTTTTATGGCAGAAAAATTAGCTGGCAAAACACCAATCTTTGGTGGAAGCACTGGTGGCTTACTCAGCAAAGCCGACGTAGAAGAAAAATACGCGATTACTTGGACTAGTCCCAAGGAACAAGTATTTGAAATGGTGACTGGCGGCGCAGCGACAATGGTATCTGGGGAAAACCTCTTATACATGGCACGCAAAGAGCAATGTCTCGCGCTTGGTACCCAATTGCGTAAATTCAAAATCACTGATTACAAAGTTTACCGCGTCATGCCCAAAGGTGACATCACCTTACTCCATCCCAATGATGGCGTATTCCCTGAGAAAGTTAACGCTGGACGGGAAGCTGTTGGTAGTGTTGCTCGGAACATCGGTAGCAATCCCGATCCTTCCAAGATCAAGTTTACTGGCAAAAAAGCTTACGACTAGATCCACGTAATCTTTATAAGTATATAAATGAGGTGCTAACTCTATGTTCTCACCTCATTTGTTTTTGATTAAATTGTGTCTGGATTGATGCCCAATTCTCGCAATTTTTCCGCTAATCGCAGATTTCGATCTGCTTCTGTGGCTAACTTCTGCTGGGTTGTCGATAGAGTTTGTAAGAACCTCCGATCTTCAATCTCTAGTGAGTGAGGGCGGGTTCAAACTAAATTGCTGGCTTCGTTTGAGTTAGTAGTATAAACCCGCCCCTACAGATCCTGGCCTGATTGACGGACAAATCTTTTTCCCGTAGGTTGGGTTGAAGAATGAAACCCAACATTTCTAGGCTGTTGGTGTCAAAGTTGGGTTTCGGAAGCCTCAACCCAACCTACTGATTTTCGTTGTTTCAGGAGTTTTGTCCGTC
>JANYDE010000041.1 GCA_025359915.1 Chamaesiphon sp. 336R_metabinner_41
ATCTTATGGCGATTCATTAAATATCAATGGCTCACAACAGATGCTTACTCTAGCTGGAAATCATTAGTTTACTCCGTCGAAAAGATCCTTAAAGAATTTGGAGAAAAATATGTAATTAATTTTGTCTAGCTACTTATTTAAAAACCATCGATGTGGAAATTATTATTGCAGGTGGTACCCTGGGAATTATCCTGGCGGCGGCGTTGCAACAAAGAGGTTTGCAGGTAGCGGTAGTCGAGCGGGGAGAGTTGAAAGGGCGGGTACAGGAGTGGAATATCTCGCGGGCAGAATTGAGGGTGTTGGTGGAGCTGGAATTGCTATCTGAAGCAGAATTGGTAGATTCGATCGCCTCTGAATATAACCCAGGACGGATCTCTTTTCCCAATACACCGGATATTTGGGTGCGGGATGTTTTGAATATTGGCGTAGATCCGGTTTATTTACTGGCGACGCTCAAGGCAAAGTTTTTGGAGCGTGGGGGGAAGTTACTTGAGTTTACCTCATGCGATCGAGTCACAATTCATCCGAATGGCGTGGAAATTAGCCTGGGATCAGCTCAATTGACGAGCAAGTTGTTTGTCGATGCAATGGGACATTTTTCGCCCCTCGCGGCTCAAGCTAGAGGTAATGTGAAACCGGAGGGAATTTGTCTGGTAGTCGGCAGTTGTGCGACGGGATTTATGCAAAATCAAACGGGCGATATTTTTGCATCGATTACGCCGATTGAACATCAATGTCAGTACTTTTGGGAAGCATTTCCCGCACGAGACGGACGGACGACTTATCTATTTACTTATCTAGATGCCCATCCCGACAGATTTAGTTTGGAGTTTCTATTTGATGAATATTTGCGACTATTACCGACATATCAAAATATCGAATTAGCCCAACTAAATTTCCACCGCTGTCTGTTTGGTTGCTTTCCATCTTATCGCGATAGCCCGCTGAAAACACCGTGGAAACGAGTATTATTAATCGGTGATAGTAGCGGCAGTCAATCGCCAGTTAGCTTCGGTGGATTTGGCTCGATGATTCGTCATTTGGCTCGTCTCACTGATGGGATTGAAATGGCAATTCAGGCAGATGCCCTGAATAATCAAGATCTCCAACTACTACAACCCTACCAACCAAATATCGCTGTTACCTGGATGTTCCAACGAGCGATGAGCGTCGGTATCAATCAAACAGTAAATCCAGATCGGATCAATAATTTATTAGCAGCAGTATTCCAATCAATGGATCATTTAGGCGATGATATCCTGCGCCCATTTCTCCAAGATGTCGTCCAATTTCCCGCCCTTTCCCGCACTCTCTTGCAAACATCCATTTCCCATCCCCTCGCTGTAATTCCTATCGTCCCCCATGTCGGGTTAATTACTTTACTCGATTGGCTAATCAATTATATCAATCTTGGTAGCTATACTGGACTAGACTCGATCGGTCAAATCCTCACACCATTAATCTCCCAACTTCCCCTATCACAGCAGTATCGTTATCGCCAAAGGCTACAAGCATGGAAATATGGTGCGGGAATTAAGTAATTGCGTAGGATTAAACATCCAATTTGATGCTTTCAGTTGAATCAATGACTTCTAATACTGATTTGGGCAATAATTTATCCTTGAACCAGATAACCTCACAAGGTAAATCATTGGCATTCAATCCAGCTTTGTCTAAATTCAACCGTTCAGAGATGGCTAAGATCAGATTTTTGCAGCCAGACTTATGAACTTGAGCGAATTTTTTCTGTAAGTATTCTGGTCGCCAATAACCGACGATCTCTAAGATATAACTACGTCCATCGGGATGTACCAATCGAAAATCAGGAATCATTACACTCCCAGGAATTGGCAGTAGTTCTACTTCGCGTTCCAATACCCACTCAGTTTTGAGCTTTTCCCAACGATCGGCAAAGGCAGCTTCGAGCATACTATCATAGGATTTACCTGGTGGATAGTGGGTTTCTAAGCCACATTTATCCGTGAGACTATATCGTCCAATTTTTAGATTTCCGGTATAGAAATCTTTGGTTTGCAAGGTGGCACTCAGACTCCATTTCGTGACATGTAAAATTGCTGGAATTAATTTGGCGATCGCTAGCCCATATCTCGTGCTAGCTTTAAATAGACTAGTCGGCCCATCAACTTTGATCGTAAATCCGTGGTCGGCATCGCCTTCAATATATGTCATCAATTGAAACAGTTTCAGATAACGAAATAGCAACTTGTATTGTCCAGGGACATTGCGATGAGCATTAATGGTGATTTCACTGGCTCGATAAAATACGCCCTGAACTTGCGATAGATTATAACGATGAATGAGAGCTACCGGATCTGGTGAAATAAACTCTGTTAAAATTCGATTGTCGGGGATGTCTGCATACAATCCTTGGGTGATATGTGCGGGAATAATCTCTTGTTTTAATTCCTGACTGAGATTACTTGCCAAAGTTGCTAATGTTGCCTTACTATGCTCTACACTAGGACTAGATATTGCGGAAAGTGCATATACTCGTTCTCGCAATTCAGATGGCGGTAACGGACTAACAACTTCAAATTGACTGAAGGTTTTACTTTTGAGCAAATGCGCAAATCCCCGCTTGATCCGAAAGTCGGGACTATCCCCTTCTAGTGCCAAGAGCATCTCGTCTAATTGTCCCTGAGTGCCGCCAATAACAGACTTAAAACAGTCGATAATCTCGATCGCCATCTGAATATGGTGAGCGTCGATTTCAATCCGCTTCGGGACGATCGATTCGCCACTATATCGGTAAATTAATAGATCGCCTGGTAACATTTAATTAATTGATAATTGATAATTGATTTGATACTTATTACTTATTACTTATTACTTAATCTCCCCTCATGAGAATCGAACAGTTACAAGCTTTTTTGGCTATTATCGAAACTGGTAGTTTTCAACAGGCGGCTCGTACCTGTAGTTGTACCCAGTCAACTATCAGTCGTCAAATCCAATCGCTAGAAGAAGATCTCGGCATTCCGCTGTTCCATCGTCATCATCAGGCAAAATTAACAGTTGGCGGCGAACGGCTTTTGCCACACGCGCGGAAAATTTGTCAGGAATGGAAACTAGTTCATCAATCGATCTCCAGTCTGCTGGCTGGCAAACAACCAGAACTCTGTGTGGCGGCGATTCATTCAGTCTGCGCTTATCTATTGCCACCTATTTTGCAACAGTTTTGCGATCGACATCCCCAAGTACAATTAAGAGTAACAGCATTGGGGAGCGATCGATCTCTCAAAGTTCTCAAGGATGGTTTAGTCGATATCGCCATCGTCATGGAAAATCGGATGTTTACCGCTAGCTCTGACATGGTAGTCCAAAATCTCTACCAAGAACCGATCGAGATTTTGATGTCTGCCAAACATCCCCTCGCCCAATATACTACGATACCTTGGGCGGAGTTGGTCAAGTATCCACAGGTAGTATTCAAAGACGGCTATGGAATGCAGCGATTGGTACAAGAACAATTTAGTAAGCTCGGTACCAAACTCCAAGCGGTACTAGAATTAAATACCCTCGATGCCTTTCGGGGTGTAGTTAGACAAGGTGAATTAATCGCCCTCTTGCCCAAATCTGCACTTCTAGATATCCACAGCGATCCCACTTTAGCAGCTCGTTCGATCGAACCCACTCCCCACACTGGAGTACATCTCTCCCGTCAAGTTGTCCTCGTCACCACCAGCGACAGGCTCCAAATTCCCCCGATTCAATCCTTTTGGGATTTAGTATGTAAAGAGTTGGTAGTTGCTGGATAGATGGCTACCGTGTATATACAAGTCTGTTGAGAGATGATGCGTAGTCCTGCTACCCCACCCAACCTCCCCTTTTTAAGGGGAGGAGCTAAGTTATCGTTGACTATCTTCAATCTGATATACGATGAGTTTCCCCTTGAAAAGTGGGACTCTTGTCCCCTCCCCTTGGAAAGGGGAGGGTTAGGGTGGGGTAAATATCTCCGCATCATCTCTCAACAGACTTGTGTATATACGGTAGCCTCTCTACACTAGGGATTTTGCATCTGGTGCAAGTTTGATGTTATAAATATTTCCGAGCGAGAAAATACCCCGCAATTGATTTAGCATCAATCGATTCTCCCTGCTCAATTGCAGCTTCAAACTCCGCTGGAGTCATCAATACAACAGCAATATCCTCATCATCATCGCCCGCAGGTTGAATGGCTAATTTTTCTAAATTCTGCGCGAGATAAGCATAAATAATCTCATCGCAATAACCAGGTGCGAGAAAAAATTCACCTAAATTCGTCCATTTGCTAGCACGATATCCTGTCTCTTCTTCAATCTCCCGTGCAATCGTTGTCGCTGGATCTTCACCTACTTCTAATGTACCTGCGGGAAACTCTAAAATTCTTCCTTGCGTCGGAAACCGATATTGTTTAACTAATACTAACTTTCCATCATTTGTCATCGGTACTGCCATCGCCCCACCAGGATGATGAATGGATTCCCATTCGCCAATTACCCCATTCGGTAATTCGATTCGATCGACATTAAAGGAGAATTTACGTCCTTGATAATGTAGCTTGTTTTGCAAAATTTTAACAGGTTCGGTTCCTAATGGCATCGTAGGGTGGATGGTGAATGGTGGATAGCGAAAAGTGCAGTCTTGGGGTTTCCCATGCGAGAGCACCTTTTCAAGACAGTGAATGGGTTGATAGTGGGTTTCGGTTATTTATTTGCTGTTTTGGATTAGTTTGTCATTTGAATATTCTAACTTGTTGAGGAGGGTGGCGATCGATTGTCCCGATTTCGGTTCTACCCAATCAGGCGCGATTTCGGCTAACGGTACCATCACAAATGCTCGTTCTAGCATTCGGGGATGGGGAATCTGGAGATTGGGCAGATTGATGATTAAATTATCAGATAGCAGCAAGTCTAAATCTAATGTTCTCGCACCCCAAATTTCTCGACGCACCCGTCCAAATTCGGACTCGATCGCGTGTAAAATGTTCAATAAATCTACTGCTGCCAAACTAGTCTCGATCATCGCACAACCATTCAAATAGTCGGGCTGGGGTGGCCCAATCGGAGCAGTGATATACCAGCTAGAAACAGCGATTAGCTCAATCTGGGGGTGCGATTTTAGTCGATCGATCGCATTGTCTAAGATCGATCGAGAATCACCCAAATTACTCCCCAGTCCGATCGCCCAAAACCTTAAATCCGTCATCACATTCAACCTTTCGCTGTCTTAATTCCTTGAATAAAACCAAACGCGATCGTGATATTAGAAAGCGTCAAAAAGAACTCAGCTCCACCATGCAACCAATCGACATTAGCCAGCGATTTGTGCAAGACAAATTGAGCATATGCACCTGCCGGAATTGTCACCGCGACGAATACTAAAGTTAGATAAAAACCAATCAATGCAATCTTAGGCGTATTATTTCTCTTCGTCATAAACCACAGAAATCCTAAGTAAGGAAACAAAGACAACGCAAATAACGATTCCTTAGAAAACACCGATTCAATTATCGCAGGCATATATTAATTCTCAATTCTCAATTCTCAATTTTTGACTAATCTGCCAAGCTGCCAAACACATCGTTGTATTTCCTAGCACCGTCATCGCAGCTTGAAGCGTCACCAACCATTCTAGATCGATCGTATTGTCAAAAAAGTGCCAAGTACAAGCACACATCGCACTCACCAACGCGGGCAACATCCCAAACGACAGACTCCGCCAAGCCAGATTACCACTAGCTTCAGCATATAACCAAATCAACCAAATTGCCGTCACCCACTCAATGACGCTAGAAATGTGAATAATCCAAGTGGGAATTGAAAGTACATGCATTGGAGATACTTCGGCTACGCTCAGTACAAGTGGGAGATGGGAGACGAATACGCAAATCTATTAGAATTACGGCGTTGCTGAATTGAGGTATGATCCGGCCTGGAATTTAAGGTAGGGGTAATTCATGAATTACCCCTACCTTAAATTCCAGGGCTTGCTTCAAAGCTAAATCATACCTGAATTCAGCAACGCCAGAATTACTACGGAGATCTTTACCCCCCCAACCCCCCCTTATAAAGGGGGGGCTTTACGCCCTCCCCTTGGGGAGGGCTTTTCCGGCTCCCTCCCCTTGTAAAGGGGAGGGCTGGGGTGGGGTAAAGATCTCCGCAGTAATTCTCGAAAAATCAAACTACCCGATGTTCGATGACATGAGTCGAGCTAACCCATTCGCCCTTATCATTGTAGCTACGAATCAATCGCTGACGTTCATTGTCCGACAACAACCAACCCGCCTCGACGAAAAACGGCTGTCGATGACTGACTTGCAACGGCGTATTGCTCGATACCCCATCGGGTAATAATAACACCCGCCTGGGTGTTGCACCTTCCTCAAAGTGCAGCCGATTACCTTCAATCCTGGCGGTAGAAGAAATCGTGCGACTACCAAATGATAATTGTTGCTGCAAAAAGCCACCAACCTCTTGAATCTCCAAACTTGTCGCACAAGTCTCCGACGGTTTCCAGTCTGAATAAACAGTACAAGCTGTTCCATCCCATTTACCCACCAACTGCCCTACCGTCAGCTCAGGGCGCATCCTTGCCGCCGTACCGCTGCGAATTTCGCGAATCAAAGTCAGACTATCGAAACAGCTCTGCTTATCAAACAATTGTACCAATCTTGATCGACGATCGCCAGATACAAATCCATATTCCGCCCCAAATTCCGAAAAGGGAGCCACTTGGAGCGAACCCTTGGAAAAAGCCCCCGTGTCAAAAAACACCGCTTGTTTGCCAAGTGAACGATATTCTTGAACGTTATCGACTATCGGCTGCTCTGTGGTATCAGTTGCAAAGCGGCGAACCCTAAATCGTACTAGTTGATTATCTTCCAACCCTTCCAGTGTCAATATTGAGGGCGTAGAAGAGCGCAATTCACCCTCAGTCGAAACCTGAGTAAATGATCCTGCCCATTCGCCGAGATTCTTGAGACAATTTTGCCAGTTATTTTCCATGTTTATCTAAATTTTAGAGATCGACAATATTATCCATATTATCAATTTATATCGAGTGCAGTACTCGAACATAGCAACTATGTTTGAACCTTACATTACGTTAGTCAATTCGATTTTTATACCAGTATTTCACTCAGAATTAAAGTAGGTAAACCAGCGATATTGCGGAACCCCTTATCGTTAGTGATAAATCGATTACAGCCAATAGACATAGCGGTTGCAGCATGAATTGCATCTGGAGTTTTGAGTTTATACTTGACTCTAAGTTTCGTGGCTGCAACCAAAATGCTCCGATTGATCGGTATTAAATTAATACCTGCATGAAAAATTAGCTGCTCATAATTTGAGATCAATATCATATCAGGGTAAGCGCACCTCAAACGCTATTGACAACGAGGCAGTAGTTGTGGATGCGGGGAAGGCGGAGGCTAACAAAGTAAGCATATAACGATTATCCATGGCGGCACGCTTAGATTTTTGCTTGAGACTACCCTTAAAAGT
>JANYDE010000043.1 GCA_025359915.1 Chamaesiphon sp. 336R_metabinner_41
ACTTTTAAGGGTAGTCTCAAGCAAAAATCTAAGCGTGCCGCCATGGATAATCGTTATATGCTTACTTTGTTAGCCTCCGCCTTCCCCGCATCCACAACTACTGCCTCGTTGTCAATAGCGTTTGAGGTGCGCTTACCCTGAGAATAAAACCGCCGCTTCATGAATTGCCCCTACTAGATTTTTTTAGGATCTACTAAATCAATGGAGAATACGGGCTGATATATCCATCGTAATAATCCAATTATCAATTATCAATTATCAATTAATTATCGGATCGATAATACCGCCACCAAGCACTATATCCCCGTCATACCATACCGCAGCTTGACCTGGAGTAATTCCAAATTGGGGTTCGTCAAAGACTAACTTAATCTTGTTTCCTGCCAGCGGAATTACGCTCACAGGTACGGCTTCAGAGCGATAGCGAACTTGTACCTCGGCGCGAATCGGGGTAGTTGGTTGGGGGATGGATACCCAATTGACTCGATCGACTGTACACTCGATTCCATGAGTCTCTTCGCGCGAGCCGACGACTACCCGATTTTTGCCTGCATCGAGGGAGACGACATACAGGGGTTCGGGTGCCGCGATCCCGATACCGCGACGTTGACCGATCGTGTAATGATGGATACCTAGATGTTGACCTAATACTGCGCCTTGAGTATTGACAATTTCACCAGGACGTTCGTTGATATATTGGTCGAGAAAAGTTTTCATCGAACCATGTTTTTCGACGAGACAAAGATCTTGACTTTCGGGTTTATCGGCGGTGGATAAATTCAATCCCGCCGCAATTTCTCGTGTTTGAGTTTTGAGCGTATCCCCCAGGGGGAACAGAGTCGCCGCGAGAATATCTTGCTCTAAATCGTAGAGAAAATAAGTTTGATCCTTGGATCTGTCGATCGCCCGTCGTAATTGATACCGTTGTAAATTATCATCATAGGTAATTCGCGCATAGTGCCCAGTGGCGATATAATCAGCCCCTAACACTTCTTTGGCATACTTGACCATTGGTCCAAATTTGACCGCCTTATTGCACTGGGAACAGGGCAACGGAGTAATCCCCGCTTCATACCCAGCAACTAAATAATCAATAATATATTGCTCGAAAGTATCGCGACTATCGACAATCTCATGGGTAATCCCTAATTGTTCGCAAATTTTCGCAGCATCTACCATTCCTTCCGAACAGCACTGCCCCTTACCCCGCATCAACCATAGGGTTAGACCCAGGACATCATAACCTTGTTCACACAGAATGGCAGCGGCAACAGAACTGTCTACCCCACCAGAGAGTCCAACGACGACTTTTTTTGTAGATGGCAACATTAGCTTCTTTTCTATAACTCGCCCACTACTTAAATTTAACACTTATGGCTGGGATTGAACGGCATAAATGTAAGTACTCCCTTCCCACCCAGAAAATAGACTACTTAGGATCACCGTTACACACGAATAACCCATCCACTGTCTTGAAAAGGTGCTCCCTTGGGGAAACCCCAAGACCGCACTTTTCGCTATCCACCATTCACTATTCACTCACTATTCTAGATATCTAATTCTTCACTAGGAAGGGAGTAGCTATTTTTTGAGAGCAGATTGGGCATAATAAGTGCAACTAGTATGGATAGTTACAAGATCGGGTGTAAGCTACGCAGGGGAACATCAAACAGCCCTTCAGCGTCTTTAAACATCTAGATCGCAATTACACAAAAGACAATCCAAAGGCATAAATCGACCAGGTACAATCCATAGTTAATATCCTCACCTCATCTTATTTTCCCGAAGACTCGATCGATCGAGATTACTTAGGACTAGAATTCTGAAAAGGTACGATAAAACACTGAGGGTAAAATCCAGCTCCAAGCCTTAAACTAGGTTATGAAACGTCAACCCGATCGCGAATAATATATACATCTTTTATGAATACTGCTAGTTTGCGGACTTACATCTACAAAAGTCTAATCCTTGGTTTAGTGCCAGTATTGACAGTCGTCAATTTTCAGTCAATTAGTGTCGCAGATCCAGTGCAGACAAGTAAGCCAAAAACTTCAGCTAAATCTTTGACGCATAAAGTAATCGCAGCAGCACCAATCAAGGCAAGCAAACCAAATACTCCAGCCAAGGCACCCAAGAAAGTAGCCACGCCCCCAAATAATAGTAATTTTGCAGATTCCTACACCCTCGGTCCTGGGGACAGATTGCGAGTAGATATCTTTAACGTGCCAGAATATAGTGGTGAATTTTATGTACTGGGAGATGGTTCGATCAATCTTCCGGTAGTTGGTTCGATTCCCCTGCAAGGATTGACTATCCAAAAATCCTCTGCATTACTCACAGCTTATTTCTCTCGCTACGTCAAACGTCCAATTGTCACCATCAGCGTCCTCGCGCCCCGCCCCGTCCAATTTGCCATTGCCGGAGAAGTCACTCGCGCTGGTTCTTACACCATTCCCTTTACCCCTGAAAACCGAAAATTCCCCAGTATCAGCCAAGCAATCCAATTAGCTGGTGGTACTACTCAAACAGCGAATTTACGTCAAGTTCAAGTCCGGCGTGCCGCTACAGGTAGGATTTTGACTGTCAACCTTTTTGATGTGCTCCAACGGGGCAATACTGCGCAAGACATCACCTTACGCGATGGAGATACCATTTACATTTCTCGCTCTGAAGCTGTCAGCGTTGCCGACAGATTACGATTATCAGGCTCTAACCTAGCCAATCAAGATGCTACTGTCAAAGTGGCAATTTTGGGCGAAGTTGGTAAACCAGGTACCTACACACTCAGAGGCGAACCTGGTGCCTCAGTTGGCGGCAATACTGGAAGGATTACGCCACCGACGCTGACAGAAGCTATTAAAATAGCTGGTGGTAGCACCGCTTCAGCAGATTTAAGCAAAATCAGAGTGCGCCGCAATACTCGGACAGGTCCAGGTCAAACAGTGCCAATCAACTTGATGAGTCTGTTGCAATCAGGTGATTTTGGTCAGGATATCATCCTCCAAGATGGCGATACAATTCTGCTGCCAACAGCATCCGAGATCAACAATGCCAGTAGTGCTTTAGTTGCAGCATCCAACCTCGGACCACAGGCAATCACGCCTCCGAAAGTAATTGTGGTAGGTGAAGTCAATCGCCCTGGTACCTATACCGTCAAGAGTGAGAGTAATAATACTAACAATAATACTCAGTTGACTGGAACTGTGGCTCTGCCAACCGTTACCAGTGCCATTCAAGCCGCATCTGGCATTAAACCCACGGCGAATATTCGTCAGATCCAATTGATTCGGACTACCCGTAATGGCGAACAAAAAATTGCCATCGATTTATTTAAGTTGCTTCAGCAAGGAGATGGTAGTCAGGATATCATTATCCAAGAAGGCGATCGAATTTTTATCCCCATCGCTCAAACTGCTAATAATCAGGATGTAGAATTGATCGCATCTTCAACGTTCTCCCCTGCGGCGATTAAAGTCAATGTCATCGGTGAGATTGCCACTAAAGCTGGTAAGGGTGGCACCATCGATGTACCACCAAATACAACTCTCAATCAAGCACTGTTGATTGCTGGTGGTTTTGATAATGTTCGCTCAAATAAAAATGAGGTTGACTTTATCCGGCTCAATCCCAATGGGACTGTCACCAAACGGATGATCAAACTCAATTTTGCCAGAGGTATCGATCCTGAGAACAACCCTCGCTTGCAAAACAATGACACGATTGTAATTGGGCGCAACAACTTAACACGGGTTGGTGATGGCTTCAGTACGATCCTCGCTCCGTTTGGCGGGTTACTTAATATTATCAAGTTCTAGGCGTTAGGTTTTAGGGTTTAAATCTCCCACCGAAAAGGTTGAATGGTTGTTAGAATGGGGTCGAAGACCTGACTCTAGCAACCCAATTATCAATTATCAATTAACGTAACTAGCTACTAAAGTGGCGATCGATGATAATGGAGATCTGATTATCGATCGATCTGCTTGAGAATGCTATGAATACGACTAATTTGCGAGATCTGTACCAACAGGTCATCCTCGAACACTACAAGAAACCAAAACATCGAGGCAAAACTAATCCAATCGATCGATATCAGAAAGGTCACAACCCGTCTTGTGGTGATACGATCGAATTAACATTGCAGCTAGATCCTAGCGGCGAACGCATTGCCGATGTCCAATTTGAGGGCGAAGGGTGTGCGATTGCAATGGCTTCTGTGGATCTCATGGCTGGAGCCATCGCTGGCAAAACCATCGACGAAGCTCTAGAACTCGTCAAGATTTTTCAGGGCATGATGAAAGGGGAAACAGAATTTCCCCTAGAGCAACGCAAGCTCAATGTCATGAAAGGAGTTGCTCAATTTCCCGTCCGGATCAAATGCGCCAACCTCGGTTGGCATACCATGAAAGCCGCCCTCCAAATGACTGGTGAGGCTAAAATTGCCGATTTTATTACTAATGAAAACGAATAGTAATTGATAATTGATAATTATTAATTTATAGAGGTGGGTAGGTAATTTCCATTCCCTTTCCCCTTTCCCCTTTCCCCTTTCCCCTAAAACCTATGATTTCAACCGCTGAATTCTTCAAATACTTCCAATGGTCGGGAATTGCTACAATCGCTTTTGCCGTGGTGACAATCTTGGCATTATTCCTCAACTGGGCGTTTAAATTCCGCTTAGTCGGCGCGACGGGCTTTATGATTGTCCTAACATCGGGCTTATTTGCCCTGGGTTTGGTGCCTATCGTTCATACCAATGTCCCTGGCGCACTGCATTACTCGCTAATTTATGATAACGGTAGCGATCGAGCTACAATCGTAGTAGCAGCACCTGTCACCGAAGCGGGATTAGATGCAACATTACGTCAAGCCGCAGCCGACCTATATTCTTATGGTCGTTCTGGCTCCGCTGATAAACAACTGAAAGTCCGTGCTAGAAGTGTCATCCATCCGCGCCCAGGAGTCTCTGAACCGCTAGTATTAGGCGAAGTGACCCGTTCCCTCAGTGGTGGCGAAGAAGGTGCCTTAGATGTCAGAATCGATCGAGCTAATTTGGCGAAAGTAGTTCAAACAAAAGCTTAAAATTAATCTATTTGAGTTAGTGACGCATCTTTCGTGGGAACAATAGGAGAAGTTGTAAGGATAGATATTTTGCACATCTGTCTTGCTAGACGCTTTGCGTTTCCAGCAGCTTCTCCCTGACGGAGAAACCACAACATATCGCCAAGGACGAGGCAATGTTAATAGTATGATTAGCCTCGCCTAAATCGAAACGATACAAGTAGCGTCCGCCTGACTAAAATTTAGATAAAAGCTGGTTAACTTCATGAGGATTAATGACCCAAACTTACTTCAACAAGTCGTTAACTACCTAGATAAACATCAAGAGGCAGTTCGCATCAAAAAAATGCTGTATTGTCTATGTACTGGTAGATGGGAAAAAGACAAAGATTATTTAAACTCGATTAATTTTCAATATTTAATCGAGCAAATAGTTAGAGAAAATAATACACTAGATCTGTTTAGAGTATTGTTGCAAAACCTGATTGGTACAGTTAATAAACCAAAAAAATATATTGAGGTCGCTAAAGTAATTTACTTAGCCATCGGACAATTGTACCCTGAATTTAATCAGGAACATGGTGGTCGATCGAAGACAGCTCCACCGAAAGTCGAAGCGGTATCATCACCAATGATACCTCAACCAGAGCATACTCATGCAACGATCGATCGCCCTGTGCCTTCGTCATTTCAGCGTGCTTACGCACCAGAACAGACTCAAGCATTGACAAGTCAGCATGTGCCTTCGTCATTTCAACGTGCTTATGCGCCAGAACAGACTCAGGCATTGACAAGTCAGCATGTGCCTTCGTCATTTCAACGTGCTTATGCACCAGAACAAACTCAACAATTTGAAGTTCAAGCACCTATTGATAATGATGTAGATGAGTCTGCATACGAAACTTTTTGTGCGCCAGATCCCTCAGAACAAGGGCAATACGACAATCCCGAAGATCGGCATGATGAATTCACCATTCCTGAATACGATCCCTTTGTCTTGCGGCAAAGTGTGATGACCTACGCAAATCCTTTGCGTGCCAAAATAATTTTGTTGTTGATGCTGCGACCTGACTTTAACTTTAGCAGCCAGTCGGTCACGATGATGCGAGAATATCAGCTCGACGACCTTTTATTAGAACTACTTAAAGCTTACCCCTCAATGCCAGAACTAGAAGAAACCATGACTTTTGTTGTCGAGCAGCTAGCCGAGATTGAGGAGTATGGGAAGGCTGCAAGTGGATTGCTACAATCTTTAATACCTTTATATACAAGTAAAACACGAGGTGGACGGTAGTTATTGAGATTGAAGGTGACGCTCTCACCGCTAATCGGAGTAACACTTTGGCGGGAGTACCTCGGAGGATGAGATGGAATCGAAAAGTGAGGTCTTAGGGTTTCTCCAAGACCTCACTTTTTGAAGACAGATGTGAGTTTGCATAGTTAATTGAGCTACTCTATTAAACGTTGGCTGTCTTGTGAGAGAAGATTAATTATGGTAAGAACTGCATCGACAATGTTACCTTTGGGCGTGAGTGCGCCAGACTTTGAGCTAACTGATGTGGTTAGTGGCGCACCGATTTCCCTGGCGACTTTTGCGGGTAAACCAGCATTGCTGGTGATGTTTATTTCGGTTCACTGTCCATTTGTCAAGCACGTTCAAACCCAATTGGCGCAGATTGGCAAGGATTATGCCAGTCAAGGTTTGGCAATGGTGGGAATTAGCCCCAATGACATCGAGAAATATCCTGATGATGCTCCAGAGCATTTACAAGCTTTAGCCCATGCTGAGGGGTTTAATTTCCCACTCTGTTGCGATGCTAGTCAAGCTGTGGCGAAGGTTTATACGGCTGCTTGTACGCCTGATTTCTTTTTATTCGATGCCGAACGACATTTAGCTTATCGGGGACAATTAGATGATAGTCGTCCTTCTAATGGTAAACCAGTTACTGGACAAGATTTACGGGATGCGATCGAATCCTTACTCGCCGGAAAAGATGTAGATCCCAATCAACGCCCCAGTATTGGCTGCAATATCAAGTGGATTGAAGGCAATGCGCCGGAGTATTTTACGGGTGTTAGAGCAGAGGAATAGTAGGTTGGGTTGAAGCATGAAACCCAACATCTGGATGTTGGTGTGTTCGTTGGGTTTTGCTTGCGCGCAACCCAACCTACAGATCTATTTTTATTTCCTATCTGTCTGAATTTAACCAATTCTTAACCGTAATTTCGCGAAATTGCGGTTTACTGTTCGTGTCTGTCCTGATACATTGAGCGAGTGTTGGCGCGTAAAATAATAATTTTAAGCTCGTATATATGAAAATCCTGGTGATTGGCGGCGATGGTTATTGTGGGTGGGCAACTGCGCTGTACTTGTCCAACCGAGGTTATGATGTGGGAATTCTGGATAGTTTGGTGCGGCGACATTGGGATTTAGAATTAGGTGTAGAAACGCTTACGCCGATAGCTACCATTCACCAACGGATAAAACGCTGGTATGAATTAACTGGAAAGGAAATCGAGTTATTTATTGGCGATATTAATAATTACGACTTCTTGCAAAAATCCTTGCAGAAGTTTCAACCTGAGGCTGTCGTCCATTTTGGGGAACAACGTTCGGCTCCATTTTCGATGATTGACAGGGAACATGCGGTGCTGACGCAGGTAAATAATGTGGTGGGAAATCTCAACCTGTTATATGCCTTGCGCGATGATTTCCCCGATTGTCATTTGGTGAAATTGGGGACGATGGGCGAATATGGTACGCCAAATATCGATATTGAAGAAGGATACATCACGATCGAACATAATGGTCGCAAGGATACTTTACCTTATCCGAAACAGCCTGGAAGTTTTTATCATCTCAGCAAGGTGCATGATAGTCACAATATCCAGTTTGCTTGCAAAGTCTGGGGCTTACGCGCCACAGATCTCAATCAGGGGGTGGTGTATGGGGTGCTGACGGAAGAGACGGGGATGGATGAATTATTGATTAATCGGCTCGATTATGATGGCATCTATGGTACCGCTCTCAATCGCTTCTGTATTCAAGCTGCGATCAGACATCCCCTCACAGTCTATGGTAAAGGTGGTCAAACTCGTGCCTTTTTAGATATTCGTGATACTGTCAGATGTGTAGAACTAGCGATCGAAACTCCAGCAAATCAGGGTGAATTCCGCGTCTTTAATCAGTTTACCGAATTATTTAGCATCAACGATCTCGCGCTGAAAGTCAAACAAGCCGGAATCACCCTCGGATTGGATGTCGATATTCAACAAATCCCCAATCCCCGCATCGAAGCAGAGTCACACTACTTTAATCCCAAAAATACCAATCTCCTCAATCTCGGACTCCAGCCACATTTTCTGTCAGACTCTCTCCTTGATTCTCTCCTCAATTTTGCCATCAAATATCAATCTCGTGTCGATCGGTCTCAGATTTTACCAAAGGTTAGTTGGAAATGAGGGAATAGGGAATAGGGAATAGGGAATGTAAGCCTTCTAAACATTAAAACCATAACCTTCAATCTCTAACCCCTAACCCCTATCCCCTATTCCCTATCCCCTAATTAAGGTAAGATAATGAAAAATAAGATGCTGTGTTAGGAGAAACATTTTTATGAAACGGTTCGCCCGTCTACTCGTTGCCTTCAGTCTCTGCTTGACTTGTTTCGTTGGTGTCTCCCAGCAAGCAATGGCGGCTAGTTTGAATACCTCAATGATGTTAGCTGCTGCTCCAGCGGCTGGAGAAGTCATTACCAATACTGCTGATGCTAAATTAAGTACAGAATTTGGCAAGAAAATCGATCTAAATAATACTAACGTTCGATCGTTCCGCAAGTATGCTGGTCTGTATCCTGCTATCGCTAAAAAGGTAGTAGACAATGCTCCCTACAAAACTGTCGAAGATGTATTGAACATTCCTGGTTTAAGCGAAAAGCAAAAAGAAACGCTGACCGCCAACCTCGAAAACTTCACACTGACTACTACCGATGATACCTTTAACGAAGGCGGCGATCGCTATAACAACGGTTATTACTAATCATAATTTTTGGTAATCGACAAATTTATCCCTATTCCCATTCCCCACTCACTTTCAGAGTGGGATTTTTTTGTGTCAATCATCACAGATAATGAAGAGATGGGAGATGGGAGATGGGAGATGGGAGAGAAGAAAAATATTAGAGCAAAGTCCTCCCACACTCCCCTACTCCCACACTCCCCTACTCCCCTATGCCCTTACCTACTAGCTTTGATGTCATCGTCGTTGGGGCGGGAGCGGCGGGATTGTACTCAGCGTTGTGTCTACCAGCGGCTCTGAGGGTGGCAATTGTGAGTAAGGCTAATTTACCCCTATCGGCGAGTGATTGGGCGCAGGGGGGGATTGCGGCGGTGGTAGATCCCCAAGATTCGGTGGATTTACATATTGCGGATACTTTGCGGGCGGGGGCTGGTTTGTGCGATCGATCTGCGGTAGAATTTTTAGTCACTCATGCTGCGCCTTGTATTGATTCGCTGGTCGATTTTGGGGTAGCATTCGACAGGGTTAAGGTGCCCATAGACGGTAGTGGAGTGGGTGAGAAATTAGCATTGACTCTAGAAGCTGCTCATTCTCGCCCGCGTGTACTTCATGCGGCGGATACTACGGGGCGAGCCTTAGTTAGTACTTTAGCCGATCGAGTCCTCGCCCAACCAAATATTACGGTATTTACTCATGCTTTCGCGCTGGATTTATGGTTAGAAGCAGGAGTTTGCAAGGGAATTAGTCTGCTCTATCAAGGGAAAATTACTTGGGTAACGGCTACTGCTGTCGTGCTAGCTACGGGTGGCGGGGGACAGGTATATGCTCAGACTACCAATCCTGAAGTTAGTACTGGCGATGGGGTGGCGATGGCGCATCGCGCGGGGGGACTGTTGCGGGATTTGGAATTTGTCCAGTTTCACCCGACTGCGTTGACAAAAGTTGGTGCGCCGAGATTTTTGATTAGTGAGGCGGTGCGTGGTGAAGGTGCCCATTTAGTGGACGATGATGGATATCGGTTCACTTTTGACTATCATCCAGCGGGCGAACTCGCCCCCAGAGATGTCGTCAGTCAGGCGATTTTTAGTCATTTACAGAAACATAGTCCCGATCCCGCGAGAGGCTGTGTCTGGCTCGATTTAAGCCCAATTCCTGAAGCAAAAATTCGTCATCGCTTCCCCAATATTATTCAAGTTTGTCAGCATTGGGGCATTGATATTTTGCATGAATTAATTCCAGTTGCTCCAGCGGCGCATTATTGGATGGGTGGAGTTTATACAGATTTGATGACACAGACGAGTATTCCTGGCGTTTTTGCGGTGGGTGAAACTACTAGTACAGGAGTACATGGAGCCAATCGATTGGCGAGTAATTCTCTATTGGAATGCGTGGTATTTGGTGCTCAATTGGCTAAACTTTCGATCGATCCAATTGGTTCAATTTTAAGTAATCCACCGGAGCTAGAGACGCAGACAATAAAAATACCTGAAAATATTGAAGATTGGGCTGAACAAGTGCAATCTATCCGGCAAGAATTACCGATTCTGATGTGGCAATCGGCGGGAGTTTGTCGTGAACAAACTAGCCTCGATGCGGCAATCGATCGAGTTAAGATCTTGCAATCAAAATTTGATAGTTTGCCGATTAGTCAACTAATTGTCAAAATTTTACCACCCCAAACTAATATTTTGCCGTCTGAAATATCCGAACTAGATCTGCGGATTTGGGGCGAAACTCGAAACTTGTTAGAAATTGGAATGTTGATTTTAACTGGTGCTGCAATGCGGACTGAAAGTCGCGGTGGTCATTATCGGACTGACTTTCACTCGATTGATCCAGCATGGCAATTACACACTTATGTCCAAGGTGATTTGTGGTCTAAATCTAGCTTAATAATTGATAATTGATAATTATCAATTATTAATGGCTACTTGAAGTAAATGATATATTGCCTGCGCACGTCGATCTGTTTGACATAAATCTGCGATCCGTTTACTACCTGCATTCCCCATTTGGGCTGCCAAATCTGGATCTAACAACAGTTTGACGATCTTAGCTGCCATTGTTTCATAGTCAAATTCTCTCACCAAAAAGCCCGTTTCTCGATCGATAACTTGTTCGGGAATACCATTGTGTAAAGTCGCCACAATCGGTAGACCCAACATTGCGGCTTCAGCCAAGGAAATCCCAAATCCTTCCTGGTCGCCACTGGGAGCTGTCACACTATGTTGAGCATACACCCAATGGCGATTGACAATCAGCAAAGCCTCACTTCGAGGTAACGCGCCACAAAGCTGAACCGAATCTTCTAACTTCAATTTTTCGATTCTGGCTTTGACTCGATTCAGTTCCACTCCATCACCAATGCATGTCAGTCGAGCCGTCGGAACTTGCTGTTTTACGAGCGCGAAAGCTTCAATCAGCGCGATGGGATTTTTCTTGGGTGTAAAACGACCCATAAACACCACCCCAGGGGGCAATAATCGCCGCTCTTGCCACGATAATGGGATAATCCCTTCAATATTGATTCCACAGCGAATCACCTGGATTTTAGCCGCTGGTGCTCCTTCTAGGATGAGCAATCGCCGGATATGATCGGAAGCAACGACTAGAGCCGACGCATTTGCAAATACTCGATGTAGAGATTCTCGATAATGATGATTTTCGAGCGCGCTAGTGACATCCGCACCATGAAAGTGAACGACAAAGGGAATATTTAGATCTGCGCAGGCTTGACGGACAAAGACGGCTACTGTCCCAAAATCAACATAAACGACATCTGGTCGATTTTGTTTGAGTGCGGGAATTAACTCTCGATAAGCATGATGCAACTGTCGCTCAAAGGTGCGTCGATCTTGTTGTCTATCCCAAAGATAGTCGAACCGATAACTAATTCGATCGAAGATTGAAGTCAAACAGAGGAATTCAACTGTTTGGATTTGACATGGTAATAGAATATCATGAGCAGATCGATCGTTGCATAAAATAGTTAATTGTTTTTCTAGACTAGCCAGTCCATAAACTAGGTCGGTAACGAATGTTTCTGATACTAAACCAACACTGCTGATGATATAAGAGATTTTCATGAATTAATTAAGTCTATCGACCGATTAGTTGATGTTTGAATGAACTTAATAATCGACAGCTATTCGCTCTCAATCGATCGGAAATTTTTGTGATTTTTTCTCGTGTGATACAATACTGCAACTGTTGTCGATCGAATGGATCTTTTCCGTGAGCTTCGTTCGGTACACGATCTGCAATTACTTGTTGAATTTGTTTTGCTCTTTCAGTAAAGGAGTGATGCCGAATAGCTTCGGTGAAACCATTGTTTGCAATCGTTTCTCGTTCGATGCTATTTTTTAAATAGTAAGTTATTTTTGCTTTGAATTCTCCAATATTAGCTACTTCAATTAAATCGACACCCGACTGGAATGGATTTTCGGTAGACAATGTTTCGGTTATCACAAAAGCTTTGCAAGCTAGTGCCTCATAAACTCTAGTTTCAGTATCTAAGAAATCTTCACCATGAATATTCAGAATAATTTTAGCTCGATTAATTAATTCAACCATCTCTCGACCAAAGACGTTTGCCGTCTCGATTGAAAAGCTAGTAGCTAATTCTGAAATAATTTTTTGTCTGCGTGGTAATAAGGTGCCAACAAAGAGAATATCGATATTTTTCACAGTTTCATTTATCGGTACATGAAAACTAGGATCGATCGCACTTAATAATAAACTCATTCGCTCTTGTTCCCGCCAACCTTTAGCTAAAGATAAATCTATACATGGTAGAGATCTGAAAAATACATGCTCGAATAACTGCGATTTTAGTAGATAATGCTGGTCGGGATTGCGAGGAACAAGTTCTGTGAATAACAAAAACTTTGGACGATTAATAGCGGTCAAAATTTCTAGCGGAATTAGATACCCGCAGCCTCGTTGCAATAGTACTGCATCAAAATTTTCAGTTATATTGAGCAAGCTTTGAGCTAAGATATAAGCATTCTCTTGATAATCAACACAGATTGTTTCAATTCCATTTTCATGCAAAGAGCGGTTGAGAAAAGTTTCCAATCCCCATCCAGTATTTGTATTAATTTTATTAATATATAATAACTTCATTAATATCGCATAAAATCTAATTGAATCGTTGGATTTGAGGATTTGTTAGGTCTAAGCTGCTTGTATCCTTGAGCTGCCCACAAAAATCCATCCATGCTTTTTCAAATGATGCATAGTTATGGCAAAAGTCCAAACACCTTTGCGAATAAGATTCGCGATTGTGGAGCAGTTCCCTGATTGCCGTTGGAATCTCTACCGGATGATCGACTAAGACTCCAATCTGAGTATCTCTAACGAATTTCAAAGATGATAAATTAGACGCAATTACCGGAACACCATAAGCTAAACTCCGCATCATTTTGCCTGAGGCAAAACCCATGTACTCAACATTCGGCCCAGAATTTCGGTAGAGTGCAAAGTTGCCAGCACAATAAGATACTAGCGAGTTGAGAGTATCTTCTGCTATCGATTCAGAACTCCAAATTACTCTGCCTGGAACTTCCAGGTGAGATAACTGCTGACGATATTGAGATGTTCCGTCACTAGAACGACTATGGATAATTAAGACTGTTTTTTCTTCCCAATAGGGGAGACTTGATAAAATTTCAGGAACTTGTGCCCAATCTTTTACCGAGCCTGCATGAAGAAAAGGAGTACAATCTTGTGGTATGTTTAATCGCTGATGCCAATTAATTTTTTCAGAGATTGGCTTGACAATGGGAATATTCGGTAGACAAGCATATGGTTTAGAACTTATTTCCAATTCTAGGCATAACGGCGCAAATCTTTGGATGTCTGGGACGACTACGATGGTTGCTGTTTTGACTAATTGACGTTCGAGTTTTGCCCAAATACTTTCAGTCCAACAACTGGGGAATTCATCATTAACATAAACAAAGGGACATTTACTCGCAGTCGCAGTAATAGCTGCGAGATACGCGCCGATTTGTCCTAAGCCGAAAACACACGCATAATCATGATAATATTTAAGCTGAAGACGTAGTATTTCTGGTCTGAGATTGATTCGATCAATGATTCGATCGACTAAGTTATTTGGGTATACGCTGACGATCGAATAGTGGATAGTTACATTGTCAGGTAGTAGCTTGCTATAATCACAAGTCGGCTGTTCCCATACAAACAAATCTACTGCCCAGCCACAAGTTGCTAAGGCGATAACTGAATTTAATGCAAATGGCATAGTTTCTAACCTTGCACCATTTGGAGTATAGGGATAATGAAAAAATGCTACTTTGGGATTATTTTTCATGATTGGCTGATATAAACAACGCCCCAAGTATTTAGACCACTTGCTGCCATAGTCATCCATTCACCACAATCAATTATGTTTAGATTGGATTGTGCCATCAGCAACATCAATTCTGGCTTAAATAAGTAACGCATCGTATGAGTTTCCGTTAGCTCTTCTACATCACCAGTGATTTTGTCTTTGATAAAAACATGATAATTTACATCCACACAATTTTCATTTGGATGTATTGTTGGCTCGGCAATTCGAGTTACTTGGATTAATTCATCTTCCAATCGTTTAACTCTGACGGTGGGAGGATTGCTTAATACGGCAGGGCCATACCAGATATCAAAGATAAATATTCCGCCCGGATTGAGATGGATTTTAGCTGTTTCAAATGCTGCTAATAAATCTTCATTGGTGGTTTGATAGCTGATAACATGAAAGAGCGACAAGACAACATCAAATTTTTGATTAAGTCTAACTGTACGAATATCACCTGATGTAAACTGTAATCTTGCCGCCAATTCTGAGGAGAGTTGAGAACATCGCGATTGGGCATTTTGGAGCATCTCTGGACTAAGATCTACCCCGTGAATATGATAACCTGCCTGGGCTAATAACAGCGCGTGACTACCAGTTCCACAACCCAGTTCGAGAATTCTATTGTGATCTGGTGCATTTGCTTGAATTAGTTGATGAATAAATTTTGCTTCACCAATATAGTCTTTGTCTTGATATAGTAAATCGTAGTAATGAGCATAGTTAGCAAAGATAGTCATTTTAAAATACCTCTGAGCATAGTAGCCACATGTCTGATTTGTTGATCAGTTAAAGCCAGTCCACTAGGGAGATAAAAACCCCGACGAGCTAATCGTTCCGCTACTGGACAAGATACTCCGGCAAATAATCCCATTTTGAGCAAGACAGGTTGTTCATGCATACACCAAAAGAATGGACGAGTACCAATTTTAGCTTCAGCTAGTCTGTTCATCGCGACTTTCGCATCCAAGGGAACTTCATCTTCAAGGACAATTCCGTAAACCCAATAAATATTATCAGCGTAGTCAGTTTGAGCCAGTGGTAACTGAATACTGGGAATATCTGCCAATAATTCGGTATAGAGTTTGCCCATCGCCCGTTTGCGTGCAGCAAACTCATCTAGTCGTTCTAGTTGCGCGACTCCGACTGCGGCTTGAAGGTTGCTCATCCGCAGATTCCAGCCTAATTCTTCATGGACAAATCGCTGGTGCGGCTGAAAACAGAGGTTTCGCAGAGATTGACAACGTTCGGCTAATTGAGGATCGTCGGTGACAATGATACCGCCTTCACCCGTCGTAATGTGTTTATTGGGATAAAAACTAAAGGTACTAATATCACCAAAGCTACCACAGGGAAGGTTTTTATAAGTTTGTCCGTGAACTTCAGCGGCATCTTCAATAATAGATAAGCCATATTTATTGGCTAAGTTTAGAATCGGATCCAGATTTGTTGGTAAGCCATAGATATGAACTACCATAATTGCTTTGGTACGAGGCGTAATCTTTGCCTCGATTTGACTGATGTCCATATTCCAGGTGATGGGATCTGCATCGACAACGACTGGGATCCCTCCCGCTCGAACGATGGCAGCGGCACAGGAAATGATGGTGAAGGTTGGCAAAATTACTTCATCACCTGTGGTGATACCTACGGCAATCACGGCAGCTTCTAGGGCAGCGGAACCATTGCTAACGGCAATGCCATATTTTCGCCCGACACGAGCTGCAAATTCTTGTTCTAATTGTTTGACAAATGGCCCTTCTGAAGAAATCCAACCCGTGTCAATACACTCAATTAAATATTTCTTTTCGTTGCCATCTAATCGTGGTTCATTAACAGGAATAGGATTCATATTGTGTTAGTAGATGTTGAATTTAACAACAGAATTTGTGCGCTGGCGATACCTTCAAATCTGGTTTTATCTTGTTCGCCCACATAGGGACCTTGTTTAACCTCAATCATTTCAATCTCTTCTAAAACTTCAAAGCCATGACCACCCGTCACCAAGAGAATTACATCTCCAGCTTCTAGCAGCCGACTCTCTAAATAGTTTTGTCGATCGCTATAAAAGTCTACCCGCAATTTACCATTTTTAATAAATAAAACTTCTTGAGTATAGGTAACTTCACGGGGAACCGGATTGTGGACATGAGGGGGAATGATCTTGCCTGTCGGATGATGCATATAGGCAAGTTGCTGAGACAAGTCATTGGGTGTAAAAAAATGAATCCCTGGTAGATTGAAACGGTGAGAAACGATAATAGCTAACAGTCGATCCTGATGAATAATTTGCTCGATCATTTTGGTTGTTCTATAATACTAAATTCTGGTAGTCGGTAATCCCAGTAATTATCTTTTAGGATCCAATTCAATAGTTCTGGTTGTTGAAGTACCGCGTTTTGGTGAAAGGCATAACCTGCTTGAAGATTGATTTGAACTTGTTGTTTAACTTGGCTTAATTCTCGATCTTCATCTGAATATTTAGTAGAGATTTTTTTAGCGAAGTCACGCACATATTTAATCGATCGATCTGCATATCGACACAGACGATCGATCGATGATTTTAGCATGTTATCTGTTTGGATTTGTGAGGAAATCTGCTGGTGTTGATGACGAATGGCTGTATAAGAGTTGCAAACTCCTTGAAAAAAAGCTCTGGTTTGGAAGTATTCAGCAGTTAAGCGTTCTTTGGAGACTTGATGATAAACAAGTGCTTGCGGTTGATAGACAGCTCGATACTTTTGCTGATTTGCTTTGATTGTCAACCCAGTTTCCCCATCACCTTGAAGATGCTGCAAATATTTGGGGACACAATCAGGATGAAATCCACCTAATTTAACTAGAATACTCTTCCGAATTGCAAAATTTAATCCCCAAATATAATTGGCGTTGATATCTAATAATCGATCGCCTAAATCTAATAAACTCAGATAGCTACAAATTCTACCACCATAGACTGTCGTCTCCCAAAATCCGGCTAACCATTGTGGCGGGGTGATTTCATATTTAGGTAGATTCTTGCCGCCGACTAATTGAATCGTCGGATCTCCAAAAGTATCGATAATCGATCGCAACCAGCCATGATCTGCTTCGATATCATCATCAACAAAGATCAGAATTTCGCCTGTAGCTGCTAATACACCCCGATGACGACCTGAAAGTAATCCAGGGATTGGTTCGTAGATATAATGAATTTGATGGGCAGGATAAGCCAATATTGCCGCATCTGTGACATCTTTAGTATTGTCAGTAGAACCATTGTCAACCACAATTATTTCATATCGATCGACTGGAAAGTTTTGCTGACAAAAAGAGTCAATCGCTAGCTTGAGTACACTAGCACGATTCATCGTCGGAATAATAATTGAATTCATTGATTATACATTTAAAATTTCTACCGTCGATGCAGGGACAATATAGCCGTGCTCTGAATGATGTGGAAAACTGCGCCCTAATGTTGGTGACTCATTGATTTCAAACATCACTGCTTCCTTCACCCAATCAATTGTTTCTGTATTGTGACTTCCCACCCAAACAGACACTAAATATCGTTCGGGAATTAGTGGTGGTAATTGGATTGTGATATTGACTGAGTGCTGAGATCGATCGGCTGTGATATAATTTTCGGTAGTGGGAATTGCCTGCATAATACTCATCCCGATCGTATTCAAAACTTCGATCGCTAGATGCGCGGATTTGTGTTGTGATAAAGATTCTAAACAGACATTTACTTCTAATTTTATGTCTGGCTGTTTGCCGTGGAGATTGATACCGATCTCAGTAATTATCAAGCTGCTAGTTACTTTATCTGACGATCTTTTCCAGGTGGCTGCTCGATCTTGAGAGCTTTCGAGATCGTAAGTTGCAATGCAATTGCTGATGCTGCCACTACAAACTACCTTACCTTGTTTTAATACCAGTCCTGATGAACAGAGGGTATTAATTGCTGCCATATTGTGACTGACAAACAAAATTGTCCGTCCTTCTCCGGCAACACTTTTCATCTTACCCAAACATTTTTTTTGAAACTGGGCATCTCCAACGGCTAAGACTTCATCTACGATCAAAATTTCAGGTTCTAGATGTGCAGCAACTGCAAACGCCAGCCGTACATACATGCCCGAAGAATAACGTTTTACTGGTGTATCTAAAAACTTGATCACCTCAGCAAATTCGACAATTTCATCGAATTTACGCTGAATTTCTAGTTTCCCCATCCCCAAAACAGCCCCATTCAGAAAAATATTTTCTCGTCCAGTTAATTCAGGATGAAAACCTGTACCTACCTCCAATAAACTGGCAACTCGTCCTTTAATACGAATCGATCCTGTTGTTGGCTCAGTAATGCGACTCAGAACTTTTAATAGTGTTGATTTCCCAGCTCCATTTCGACCGATAATACCAATTCGATCGCCTTGATTAATATCAAATGAAACATCATTTAATGCCCAAAATTCTTCAAGGTTAGTATCTGCATCTTTCACTTTTTTCTGTCGAAATGGATTGAGTAACTTCTTGGCACTATTAGCGATCGAATCTCGCAGTGTCGTGTATCCTTGCTGACGTTGATGTCCAATTGTATATTTTTTACTTAAATTTTCGACGCTAATGATAGGATCGGACATAAAGGACTGAATCAATTAATAATTAATAATTAATAGTTAATAATTAGGATGTTGAGATGGAGATTTAATACCCTGTTTTTCGTTAAAATTAAATGACATCAGCGAATGTCCGTTCTGTTTTTCGGAAGTGAAAAATTCCCGTAATTAACAGTAAAAATACTAGCCCCAATGATAGTAGGAAGCCTGGTAAATACAGGGTTGTTTCTCCGCCTAAAATTGACCATCGAAATCCATCAATCACACCAACCATTGGATTGAGAGCATAAATAAATCGCCACTGACTGGGAATAATATTGCTACTAAATCCAACGGGCGAAATGTATAAACCTAATTGCACGATAAACGGCACAACAAATCGAAAGTCTCGATATTTAACAGTCAATGCTGCCAACCATAAACCAGCTCCAATTGAAGCTGCACAGGCGATCGATATAAACACTGGTAACACCAAGATCCGCCAACTAGGAACGTAGTTGTAATAAGCCATCAGCCCTAATAAAATGATTCCCGAAATCATGAAATCTACAAAACTAACTACGATTGCACTCAAGGGGACAATCAAGCGGGGAAAGTAAACTTTGGAAATTAAATTGGAGTTGCTAATCAAGCTATTACTACACTCCGATAGCGAATTAGCAAAAAATTGCCAAGGTAGCATCGCCGAGAAAACTAAAATCGGATAAGGGACACCTGCTGATGGCAGCTTTGCTAAATTGCCAAACACGATGGTAAATACCACCATTGTCAAAAATGGTCGAATTAATGCCCAGGCAATACCGATTTCAGTTTGCTTATAGCGGACTAAGATATCACGCCATGCTAGGAAGTAAAATAACTCACGGTATCGCCACAGATCTTTCCAGTATTGTTGCTCGGTTTTTCCGGCTGCGATAATCAGGATGGGCTGAGAGTCTGTTGTTTTTGGATCCACGATCTTTACTCTCTATATTTTTGCTGAAAATGACGAGCTTGATGCCAATTTCAGGCATATTTAATGATCGTAATTGTATCTGGATATTGTGGTTCCCAACCTAATATTTTCCTTACTTTTTGACTACTCCCAATCAAGATCGCTGAATCGCTTCTACTTTTGTGACATTTATTTCTGGGGTGGGAAGTATTAGGCTTGCATTTTGGTTAATAAAGCTTGCGTCAGGGGGCTATCTGACAATCGATCTACTTCGTCAGCATTCACGACTTTCTGGAGAAAACCCAGAAAATTCACTCGAACTTTCTGAGTCTTCGGATGATCGATCCCAAAATGTTTTACTCTAATTTCTATCGATCGATTATATAGTAATTCTGCCTCACGATACCGCTTCATTGCTTGATAGAGAAAGGCTAAATTAGTGAGACTTGTAGCAGTTTGAATTCGATCTACCCCAAAGTGCTGCTCCCTGATTGCTAATGATTGAGTGTATAGTCCTTCTGCCTCGCTGTATCGTTCCAATTTATAATATAAACTCCCCAAATTATTTAAGCTTTGAGCAGTATGAAGATGATGCTCACCTAGCTGGTGTGTTCTCGTTGCTAGAGCGCGAACATATAACAATTCTGCCGCATCATAGCGTTTGGTTTTGGAATAGAGTACCGCTAAATTATTCAGTCCTTGAGTCGTATTTGGATGACTCTGTCCTAACTGTTGTTCATAGATATTCAGTGCCCGAAGATACAATGGTTCTGCCTCTGGATATTCTTCGATCCGATAGTGCAAACTCGCCAAATTGTTTAGTCCCTGCGCTGTATAGGGATGATCTTTTCCCAACTGTCGATCGTAAATTTCTAGCGCGCGGATTAATTGAAATCGAGCGTCGGGAAATCTGCCCATCTGATAGTACAAATTCGCCAAATTGTTTAGTCCCTGCGCTGTATACACCTGACTGGATCCCAACTCCTGTTTGCAGATCCCGACAGCGCGAACATATAGCAGTTCTGCTTCCTCATATCGTTGGAGTAATTGATATAAACTGCCAAGATTGTTGAGGCTGGGAATAATATCTACATGACTGGGACCTAATTCTTGATCGTTAATTTTGAGTGCGCTAGTATACAGAGATTCGGCATCATTGTATCGTTTCATCTCAACATACAAATCAGCCAAATGGTTAATACTTCCTACCATCTCTAAATGTTCTGCACCTACTTTGTGTTCATAAATTTTGAGTGCGCGAATATTCAGATCTTCGGCGCGTTGATAGAACTTTTGCTCTGAAGAATCAAATTGCCCCATCGCGATATATAGCTTGGCAAGATCTTGCAAGCTCTGAGCAGTGTCAAGATGATTTCCGCCTAATTTTTGTTCGTAGATAGCCTGAGAGCTTAAGTACAAAGGCTCCGCCTCTACATATCGTCCCATCACTAAATATAGCTTTGCCAAATGATTCAAGCTTTGTGCAGTATCAATATGGTTTACGCCTAATTTTTGAACGCAAATATCATGAGATCGAATATACAAAGGCTCCGCTTCTGTATATCTTCCCATTGCCGTATACAATTGAGCCAGACTGTAGAGACGATGAGCGGTATGTAAATGATTGCTGCCTAGTCGCTCTTCCGTGGACAATAAAGATCGAGTATAAAATGTTTCCGCCTCTGTATATCTTCCCATCGATTCATACAAAATTCCCAGTTGACTGGAATTACCAATATTTCGATGAGATGGCAATAATTGTAACTGAAGAGTGGAATTCGGAACCTCGTTCATGCAAACACTGGAATTTTGACCGCGATCTTACTATATTCGATCGACTTTCGATCGTCTAGTTAATACAAGTAAAAATACTGGATTACTTCAAAATACATCACAATTTTCCGCAGATTTTACTGAGATTAAAGCATGTCAATGATTAAATATTACATCGAGATCGGTATCCCGATCTCTTCCCAAAAACTACCTACGGAAATATTTCAAGCCAGTTGACTGGTTATTCGTCGGTGGCTGCCTGCTTTTTAAATTTAGCGGCAGGTTGGCTGCTAGAATTGCGGTTTTGATTATTAGTTGCTGAAAGCGATTTCTTGCGAGGCTTTTTCCGGGGAGTTGTCTCTTCAGTTGTTGTCGTGCTAGGTAATGCTTGTAAAACTTGAATCTTTTCCTGATAGATAACTTTGCTATCCTTGCGAATCACCAATCGGTTGGCCGCGATCGTATAATTAGTATCACCGTTGTCTGCTGAGAACTGGGTGCGATCGTAATAACGCAATCTCAGTGTAATGCCCTGACTTCCATCTTTGGACATGCCGACATAATGAGTGGGATTCT
Organism: Chamaesiphon sp. 336R_metabinner_41; assembly: GCA_025359915.1. Taxonomy (GTDB): domain Bacteria; phylum Cyanobacteriota; class Cyanobacteriia; order Cyanobacteriales; family Chamaesiphonaceae; genus Chamaesiphon. Next base: position 22,320 of record JANYDE010000043.1, read on the forward strand.
TGGTACCGCAAATGTACAGAAAATAACTTTTAGAAGTTGCTCGATAGAGAATTTTGGTATTGTCTGGGCAAACCGAGATATTTTCAATATTATCGTCGGCAGTGATATTCGTCGATCTAGTCGGGACGATTGATGTCTTTGCAGGTTTGACGGTAATATTATTTCTATCGCCGCTAGGCGACGCGCTGGCGCGATCTACAACTGCAAAGTTGCGAAATTTAGCCGTCGCACTAATGCCACCACTCAGCGCAATTTGCAACAGCGCAATTTGAGTTAAATTCGTGGGTATTTTGCTAAAGACAAAACTTGCCTTAAACGGAATGTTTTCAATTAGTTCGGTTTTAATTGAGTTGTTTTCACTAGTTCGGTTTGCTAGTCGCAGACTAGTCGGGTAATATTCATTACCTTCCGCATCGACGATTTTAATACTATTACCATTGAGATCGACAGATCGATCGCTACTTTTGCTAGTTAAGATTGCTTGGCAAACTAGATCTTGCAATTTTCGACTACAATCTTGAACTACGACTTTGATTCGATCGTCTTCATAACTTTTGATCGTCCCAGGTATCGCTTGTGCTACCAATTGGGATGGCAACAGGCAGATGCTTAGGAGTCCCAACAAACCCATTTTGATGATCGAATTGTTAGTCATAAGATATACTGGTAGATGCACACTGCTTTTGGAGGTATCATATCACGATCGATCTAAATAATCGCGATTAGCTAGGGAGAAAGTTTTCAGCTTTTGGTTGTATTGGATATCACAATCAATCGATCTGTATTAATTACCTATTACTTATTACCTATTACTCATTCAAAGATCCAATCTCTAGCTAAATTGTTCCATGAATCGATCGACATCCTCGATGATTCGCGTCAGTTCAGCTTCACTACTGACGCGAATCCGGTCATCTCTTAATGTAATCAATACCTTGGCGACGAAGGGATTTGCCCAGATATTGGGGTTGCAGAATATCTCTAAGAACACATCTCCTGTATACTGATACTCGATCGGCTTTGATTGCTTAGGTTTGCCCCCGCCTCCAGATATTTCGGCTGTTTTGGCTTTGAGCACTTGGACGATCTCGTTGAGCTTTGCTTTCAATTCTGTTGCGGCTGTGGGTGTAAATCCACAGGATACCGAACCACCAGCTAAGTTGAACACCAGTTGAGCTGCCATAATTTCGATCTAGATATTTGTTTGCGACCTTCTGATTTTACTGCTTATTCGTCCCAGACTATCCTCACAGCTCCAATTTCACTGACAGATTTTCCAAGTAAGGTGTTGGAATTACGCTAAATCCCCGACTTCTTCGAGAAGTCGGGGATTTGTCTTCTAGTACGCGCGAAGTATAGCTTCTTGATCCACGAAGTCCAGTATTTAGAAGTTTGCAGTATACTCACATCTTGCACCAATATATAATTACTGTTTTTGATATTAGCTCAAATGCTGATTGTGAGCGTTTTCAACATCGATTTTATTTTAACTTATCAATAATTTTCTGAGTTGTTGTAGCTCCTAATCCCTTGACTTTTGCCGTAACAATTTCCCATGTCTCAAACTTTTGTTGGGGCTGATTATTTCGAGTGTCAATAATGTTTGCAGCTAATTTTTCGGCATTAGATATCTTTGAATGTTTCATTTTCAGAGTGAGCGGATCTAGATCGAGGGTATTGATTAGATTGAGAGTATTAGCTTCTTTGCTAAGAATGGAATTCGTTTCAGCAGGAAGATCGGGTTGAATTATTTCATCCTGCTCGACTTCTTTTTTCGGTAATTTGGGAGCGGTTATGATAGGAATAGGTGGTGGTAAAATACTTTCATCTTCATGTTTCCTGCTTACTATCGTTGAATTGTTTGCTGAAGTAACAAGTGTATCTAGAAGCTGTTTTTGGATGGCAAGTTGGTCTACAAGTGGTTGAATTTGCTGAGAGAGCGTAGTTAATAGTGGTGGCAATAATTGTTCGATAATTGCATGAATAGACTCCGACAATGGAACTGGAGTAGGCAATTTTGCGTCGGTTAGCAATCCTAGTTGTTCGATTGCCGATTGCTGGACATTAGCTCCTATCACAAAAGCATTAACCATTTCCGCCTTGCTGCTGTTTTTTTCCTTTGCCTTTACCACTGCATAATATTCTCGATGTCCATCGAAAACCGTATATTTCTCGATACCACTTGCTTTGAGAATTAATGGACGAAGTAAACCATCAGTTGCTAAAATCAAATCTGCTAATTGCGCTAAGTCTGCTTCGGCAAAACTCGATCTAGGTAAATCCGAGCTAATACTATTAACATCGATAAAAAAGCATTTAATCATTATTTTAATCCAATTCTGGTTAAGACTTCATTCGCCAAAACTTCAAATTCCATCGCGGAAGTTTGCGCCGCATTATTTACCTCATCGGCATATTTGAAGATAGATTTGGGATCTGGATATTCAACATCACCAACAATGATAGTTTTATTGAATGACTCGGACAATGCCGTGCGATCGTAAATCACTGATTCCATTAGTGGCATCTCATATCGCTTGCCAATTACCTCTCGTTGCTTAGGAAAAGTGTACTGGATAAAGCGGGCATTAGTAGATATTTTTGAGGCTAATACTCCGAGTAACTCAATTGGCTCTTTGCCGAATGTCGAACGGTTTTCATTAATGTCCTTGATGAAATTTTTAACTGTTGGTAAACCTTGATTAGCAAATGGTTTCAAATCAGAGGGGATAATCAGATAGTCGGCGGTAATTAGTGCGACTTCTGCATAAATATCGCGAGAGGGTGGTGTATCGATAATCACGATATCGTAACTATTATTGACGTGCTTGAGCTTGTTGAGTAATCTGGTGCGACTCGCCATCGCGGTTGTCAGATCGCTCTGCTTATCGATCAAATTAATATGTGCGGGAATTACGTCAATTTCTGGGTTGTTAAAATATTGAGAGGCTCGAACAATTTCATGGATAAAATTACTCTCACCACTACTAAGGAGAGTGCAGATATTTCGATCGCGTAAATCGTCGTCTTCTTCAAATTGAAACTTAACTAAACCTGTTGCGAAGGTACTATTTGCCTGAGCATCGATATCGATTAAGAGTACTCGATAACCTCTTTTGCTCAGAGCCGCAGCCAGATTTGTCGAGACGGTAGTTTTACCATTAAATAATTTTGGAGCTGAGAAACATGTTTGTCTAAATTCTTGCGTGGATTCTTGGCTTCAATTACTAACCCCACTGGTGAGGGGTTGTTCAATTTGAATGGCAATTTTTGGGTGAAAGCGAGAAAATCTAGTCGAATCTTCCCAAACTTTACTTCTTGGTGCCACGTGTCGGGAGAATAGCCTAATTTTGGGAGTAAGTAGTGAACGATCAGTTTGCTTTCAACTTCACTTTCATTTCGGCATAATTCGGGGTTGAAATTCAAGAGGGGGAGGAGGGGTGATTGGGGCTACTGTGCATACACAAGTCGGCTAGACTTCGTTGTCGAGGGGCTTACCCCCCACAACCCCCTTATAAAGCGGATGCGCTTACTGTTCGGGTTCCTAGGGCACGTGTAGCGCACCAAGCAGGGGGGCTTTACCCTCTCCCCGCATCTTCGGGCAGGGTTGGGGTGGGGTAGAAATCTATGCATCATCTCAAATAATGAACTAACGGGTAACTCCTCGAACCACATAGCCTAGTACTAAACCCGTTGTAAATGTACCCGCTTTTCCCGATTGGAGAAAATCCGTCCAACCATTTTGAATATTACCCAGAATATTAACGTTTTGAAACTGGGCAATAACTAATCCGTGAGTGGTAGGATCTAATTTTCCAGATAGATTAGCACTAATATCGATCGTTGCTGAAGTCAATAATTCGATCGAGTGAGTGTCGATTGTCATAGTTAAGATGTTAGATAGCATATATTTAACTAGTACGGTGATTGTGCTTATTATGCCCATAATTGCGATCAGATCGATTGCCATTAGGGAGACTTAGGCGCGATTGCAATATTACGAGTAGGATCGCCAAAGTAGGCTGAAGGACGATGGTGTTTGGTGACAACTAGTGGTGTGGGTGTTACTTCTCCCCACTCCTTCACCAGGGATTGGAGCAGGGTATCTTGTTGTTGGCGAAGTTTGGCGATTTGGGAGCCTTTGTTGATAATCACAAACCAAACTAATCCCCGATCGCGGGTTGGTAATACACCCCCTAGCGCGCTAACCTCGTTTAGGGTACCTGTTTTAATTGTGGTGCCTACAGGTAAATGCCGCTCTTTGAGGGTGCCGATATATTCGGCTCCAGCGACGGGAAAGATATCCGCAAGGTTCAGGTTGGCGGGTTGGAGGGTTTGATGAAGGGTACGGAAGATTTGACAAACGGCGCGGGGAGAAAGGCGATTTTCGACTCCCAAACCGGAACCGTTGATCAATTGAATTTCGGCGGGTGGAAATTTAGCAGTTGTCGAGACGATTTTCATCACCTGCTCGGCTCCGCCGACACTATCAGCGAGGATTTGGGCAATTTCGTTATTGCTGTAGATATTCATCTGCCGCACGATATCAATTAGCGGCAGCGACTGATGGCGGATGAGGGGGGTAATGCCAGTTGGGGGTTCGCTAGTGACGATGACTTTGCCGAGGATGGATACTTGTGGTAATTTGGTAGTAGTTTCGGCTGGTGCTGTCGGCAATTTGACAATGTTTACGTCTTTAAAGTCAGTGTTGAGTAATGCAGGTGGTAAGTTAATTCCAGTTAAGGCTTGTTTGAGTAATTCTCCAGCTTTTTGAGGATCGGCTTTATAGTTCATGTGGAATTTATCCACCACCAACAGATTGCCACTAACTCGATCGATCCCCAATTGATTTAGACTCTGAGCTAGGGCAAGCGCATCTTCCCACACAAATAGTGGATCTCCACCACCTTTAATCACTAAATCGCCTTCTAATGTCCCTCGATCGATCTTACCATTGGCACTGACAATCGTCTCGAACTGTTTATCCAATCCCCATGTGGTAATTGCGGCTAGAGAGGTGGCTGTTTTGGTCAGAGATGCGGCTGAAACTGGAATCGTACCATTTCGATCGATTAGCTGGGTACTATCCGTACGGAGCCAAACTGCTTGCTGTTGAGGATCCAATCCTTGAGCTTTGAGGGTTTGCAGATATTGGGCGATTGTTTTTTCGATCTTTGGTTCTACGAGTGTCGGGGGATTAATCCACGATAATCCTTGCCAGGTAATCGCTTGAGCTGGGGATACTGATGATGGATTTACGCCACTTAGATTTAGCCATACCCCTACCAATCCCGAAGAAACTAATTGCAGCATATGAAGTCAGTTGACAGTTGACAGTTAACAGTTGACAGCGATGGAGATCTGACAGGGAATTTCTGTGATTCTAGTCGCTAATCGAGCAGACAATCTTGAGTTTTGCCGCAGATGAAAGATCGTCATGTGCAAATCTGTAATAATTCAGCCAACGACTACTCAGTTTGGATCGGATCGGCTATGATATTACCTTATATTTAGGCTCTTTTTTTGATTTAATTTTTTTAATATATGAAATCAGTTGGGACTGATGAGAAATCCGAGGTCAATCGAATTCTAATCGTTGACGACGCTCCAGAAATTTTGTCGATAACTGAGGCAATTCTCTCCTCGGCAGGTTATCAGACTATCGCTTATACCGACGGATTAATTGCTTTGCAAATTATGCAACTAATGCCGCCAGATCTCATCATTCTGGATATTAACATGCCGAGCATCGATGGATATGAGATGACGAGAAGGATTAGAAGTAATTCAGATTGGGATAATACGCCGATCCTATTGTATACGGCACTCGATCGATCTCAAGCAGTCTTGGGCTTAGAATGCGGTGCCAATGATTTGCTCCCGAAACCTTTCTCGATCGAGGAATTGCTTTGCAAGGTCAGTCTATTACTGCGTTATCGTTATTGTCAACAACTTCAGATTGGTTAGACTCAGATCTTGTGCCAGAGACAAAATTCCTAGTGAAGTAGGGGAAAGGGGAAAGGGGAAAATCTAAATATTGAATTTGGATGGTTGTTTGATTGCGGTTTTGAGTAAGTTTTGATATGTTGGGGTGTCGATCGTGTAGGCACCAAAACGTTCGAGATGCGGATTGAGCATCTGTGCGTCAAATAGGCTAAATTGCTGCTGGCGGAGATGATCGACGAGTTTTACCATTGCTACCTTGGAGCCTTCGGAGATGTGAAAGAACATTGACTCCCCAATAAATGCACCACCAATCGCAATCCCCAATACTCCGCCAGCTAATTCATTTCCCAGCCAAGTTTCAAAGCTATACGCCCAACCTGCTCGATACAATTCCCCATAAATCTCCTGAAGTTCCCCAGAAATCCAGGTAGTATCGCGATCGGCACAACCCGCTACAACCGCCTGAAAATCACCATTAATCCTCACTGAAAATCGGTTTTGATTAATCACCCGCCTCAGGGATGTCGGATAGCGAAATCGATCGTCAAGGGGAATCAGCGCATGTTCGCTGCTAGAATACCACTGAAGATCGAGATCGTCCTCTGCCATCAAGAAGTTACCCTGTGAGTAGCCCTCGATAATTCCTGGTAGGTGATACTTCATAAATAAGTAATAAGTAATAAGTAATAAGTAATAAATTTATCCTATATTTCCCTAATGATTAATTATTAATTATTAATTATCAATTAACTACTGGTTTCTAATCTGCGCCGCCAATTGTAACAATTCTGACCACCGGAGCTTAAACTTTTTCTCAGTCAAGCGTAGCTCTGCCATAATTGACTCATCGCTGTGGTTAGATTGTTTGAGTTGGATCAATGATTGCTGTTCGATCGATAATTGAGCGGCAAATATTTCCCACTGAGTATCCGTCAATCCCAGCTTGCGATCCATTTCCGCACCTAGCCATTGATGTACCAATTCCCAATTGGCAACACGGGCAAATTTTTCGATATGGTACTTGAACTTCTGTTGGAGATAATCTCGCTCTCGCGTCGTCAATCCCAGCGTTTTTTCAATTTCAGGTACAGATAGATCTTCCATCTTCAACAGCAGATAATCAACACAAGCTGGTTGATTTTGGGCTTCAAAATAGGCAATCAATTCCTTGATGACTCGATCGCGTAATACCCCATCAGTAGGATCGACATTATCTGATACCATCTTCGCACGGATCTGTTGCATCATTTTCGATCCAGCATCACCATCTTCATCCCGTGCGGTTTCAAAAGCTTGCTCGATATCTACAGATGTCTCGCTAGGTTGACGTTTGGCAAAAGTTTGGGCGCGAAGTACGATCAGTTGTTGACTGCTCCCAAACCGGAGATGAATCCGTCGCTTGGCATAGCATTCGGTGAATACCATATACTCGGACAATTGGAGTAGACTACGCGGCGTATAGGTATCTCCCAGCTCATTTTCACGACGGAATACTTTGAGCGACTCAGTATAAAATTCCTGCAAGAAATCCTCAATCAGAGAATACCTAGCTTGAAATCCTAGTTGCGACTGGGGAATAGTAATATATCTGTAAACGATCGAACTGAGATGACTATGTAGTTCGATCCGACCTTGACGAGATCCGAGCTGGTAATAATAAAGACATTTGGATACACGGTGACGAGCTAACCCGACACGCCAAGATTCACTGATTCCTGACTGCTGAATGCGATCGCTTTTATCACAGATTCGATCGACTTCAACTTCAATTCGCCCTGCCACATCCTGAATTTTATCGACAGATCCCTTGACTTGACTTTGCAGTGCTTCGATGAGCATCTCTGGCAGTGGCTGCTTACTAGACAGTAATACTACGTTTGGTTGTTGTTGTTGTTGCCTTGTACTAGTAGCTGGTAGACAGTCGTGTTGCGCGTTCATTTATTGTTCGTCCCTGATGATGTGAGCTGGTAATTGCTTACATATCCGACTGTACGCGCTAAAGCAGGAAAATACGTATGATGTGTGTCACTTTTTTTACATGAGGTTGATCGGAGCGATCGACCCCCAATCCCTGGAATACAGGATAGTAGTTCAGTTTCAGAGTGGTTTTGGGTCTTCAAAACTTGAGTATGTTGCTATTTGTAAAATTTTAGCTATGGCACAGTAATGGACAGTTCAGCCACTGGCACACGACTTTGCTGTTTGTGCTGAAATCATTGACAGGTAGCAGTTTGCACAGGTTATTAATAGAACTATTCTATACTTTAATCTAAATGTCAAAAAAAGTCAGTATAAAAAGTTGCTTACTCCTCGATCTGACGAGTGAAATTTACTACGTCTTTGAAACGCAAAAATCCCCAAGTCTCCCAGTCCCCAAGTCCCCCAGTATCCCATCCCCCCATCTGTCTTGAAAAGGTGCTCCACTTGCGGCGTTTTTATTCTCCTGGGGGAGAGGCTCCGCCAACGGGGGTTCCCCCCGAATAAAAAAACGACAAGACAGGGGAAACCCCAAGACCGCACTTTTCGCTCCCATCTCCCATCTCACCGAGATCGACATAAAAAGCCATAAAATTGAGAGTACCAGTGCTATATTTAATTTTCCGATGAATTTTCAATCTGTCGTTGCTACTCTAAACCAATTCTGGAGCGCGCAAGGCTGCGCAATCGTCCAATCCTACGATACTGAAAAAGGTGCAGCTACCAAGAGTCATCATACCTTCTTGAGATCGATCGGTCCCGAACCTTGGTCAGTTGCATATATCGAACCTTGTCGTCGTCCCGGGGATGGACGCTATGGTAATAATCCCAATCGTTATCAACACTATTACCAATATCAAGTGCTGATCAAACCCTCTCCCGATCACATTCAGGAAATATATCTAGACTCGCTCCGAGCTGTCGGAATTAAACCAGAAGATCATGACATTCGGTTTGTCGAGGATAATTGGGAAGACGCAGCAATGGGTGCGTGGGGAGTCGGTTGGGAAGTGTGGCTAGATGGGATGGAAGTTACGCAATTTACCTATTTCCAGCAGTGTGGCGGGATTGATTGTCGTCCAGTATCGATCGAAATTACCTACGGATTGGAGCGGCTCTGTATGTATCTTCAGGGCGTAGATTCGATCGCCAAAATTATGTGGAATGATACGCTTACCTATGCCGATATCTATCTCCAATCAGAAATCGAGCAATCTACCTACAATTTTGAGGCATCCAATCCTGAGTTATTATTTACACTCTTTAATCTTTATCAACAGGAAGCCGAACAACTGATTGCCAAAGAATTGGTGATGCCGAGTTTAGATTATGTGCTCAAATGCTCCCACACCTTCAATATGCTGGATGCACGGGGAGTAATATCTGTCACCGAGCGCACTAGATATATTACCAAAGTCCGAAATTTAGCCAGACAAGTCGCTCATCTCTATCTAGCACAACGCGAGAAACTAGATTTCCCCCTCCTAGCTAAACTTCCTATTTCCGTGTAGGATATCGCTGTTGAAATTTAGTCAAAACCGCCGAAACCCATGTGGTGGGCAATGCCCACCCTACGGCTATCAACTAAACCACTAAACTCTAGTCTTCATGATCGTCAAAAGGATCCGAAAGTTGCTTAGATGGAGCACCAAAAGAAATGTATAAACCATAGGCAGTAGTGAGAACTACCATTAAGCCTAGTGTAATGCTAAGAATTGTTGAATCTTCCACGATCGAGTTACCTTTAGGATGTGACTACTCCTATAATGTTACTGAATTTTACAAAAATTTACCAAAATCTCATCATAATTAATATCGATCGATTCTAGCTCGACTCCTAAAACCCAGAATGGAATCGGTTGTCAAAAACTAGGATTTTCTTTGGTAGACTGAAGGGTGTGGAATATTTCCACCCCATATATATTATCCACTTAACATCATTGGTGACACATGGCACAGCGCACTAAATTAGGAGATATTCTCAGACCTTTGAATGCTGAATATGGTAAAGTCGTTCCTGGTTGGGGCACTACCCCAGTCATGGGCGTATTTATGCTATTATTCTTGGTCTTTTTATTGATCATCCTCCAAATCTACAATAACTCCCTCGTTCTGGATAGTTTTTCTGTTGGCTGGAGTGGTAGCGGACAATAAGTTCTGCCGTGACTGGAGATTGGGTTTATACTCCCGATCTTCGGTTAATTTGGATACAATAGTGGTACAGGACAGGCAATTATACTGTCAAAGCAATTGGAAGGAAAAGAATTATGAATTTTTTTGGGATCGGTTTACCGGAAACTATCGCGATCGCGGTTGTCGTATTATTGGTGTTTGGTCCCAAGAAATTGCCAGAAATCGGGAAGAGTCTAGGTAAAGCAATTAAGGGTTTCCAAGAAGCTTCGACTGATTTTCAATCCGAGTTCAAGAAAGAAGTAGATGCGATTGAATCCGTAGTAAAAAATCCCAGTCAAATTGAATCGACTGAAGCTATCGATACTAAATCAGATCGGAACCTATAAACTTCAACAAAAATTAGGGGTCTAAGTCCCCCTCCTAAAAACCTAGCTATTCTCCGAAGGAGCAACTGAGCCGACGAAAACGTCGTCTAAGGCATGAAAGAAACTTTGTTGGGTGTGTTGGGTTTCATTCTTCAACCCAACCTACAGATCCTTGTACTGAGCCAATTTCAGCTAAGTTCCTTAGAAGAGGCTCTCAGGAACAACTATCAACTATCAACTATCAACTAAATTAAGTTGGTAATTGCCATCGTGCTGATGCTGCATCAGCAGTCAAGATCGAAAAAGAGTTACCACAACCGCAAACACTAGTTGTGAGAGGATTTTCAAACCGAAAACCTCCACCCATTAGATCTTCCGAGTAGTCTAATTTAAGCTTGTCTAAATATTCTACCTGTAGAGGATCGATCGATACCGAAATACCGCTAACCTCGCAGACTTTATCCTCGCCATCGATTGAGTCTACCAGATCGATAGTATAGTAAAAATCCTTGCAACCACCACTAGCAAACCCAATGCGGAATTTGCTAGCAGTTTGCTCGCGCACTGCCTGCATTCTTTTAATTTCACAGATCGCAGCCTTGCTAATTTCAATCATTATTTATCAGAATTTCTTGCATAATCATCTTCAAACCGGACAATATCATCTTCACCCAAATACTCACCATTTTGGACTTCGATGATTACCAATGGAATCACACCAGGATTTTCCAATCGATGCTTGGTGCAAGCAGGTACATACGTAGACTGATTGCTATGTAAAATCTCTTCCTTACCATTGCACGTCACCATCGCAGTCCCACATACCACAATCCAGTGCTCGCTACGATGATAGTGCATTTGGAGACTCAATCGATGCCCTGGCTTGACTTCGATCCGTTTAATCTTATGTCCTTTACCTTCTTCCAAGATTGTAAACGAACCCCAAGGACGTAACTCGGTTGCTGCAACAGTATTGGTAGCCATCTGGGGAGTCAGTGTTAAATCGCTGGTTTGTGTTTTAGTCATAGTTTTAGAGTTAATGGGTCGATCGAGATTTAGATATCGTCAATCACTTTACCAAAATCGGTAGATCTCCCGAATCGACAAATATACTGATATTAGCCACAACAATTGATTCGCTAGTAGAAAACAGGGGTTTAAATCCCCACCTAAACGGTGGATTGTGGTTAGTTTGGGATCGAAATCCCTCGCGCGATACAACCAAATTCTCTGCTTGGTGCGCTGTCTTGTCGTTTTTTTATTCGGGGGGAACCCCCGTTGGCGGAGCCTCTCCCCCAGGAGAATAAAAACGCCGCTAAACCGTCGGGGAACCCGACGAACGCGCATCCGCAATTATCAATTATTTTAGTGGCTTCCTGCTAATAAAAATACAACCAAACTGGAATCATTGCCAGAAAGATCGCCGTACTAACAATAATACTACTAGCGACGAGATTTCCATCAAGATGATACTCCTCCGCCAAAATCAATCCCGCAAACGCACAAGGCATCCCCGACATTAGTACCAAACCGAGCCGAGGATCTCCGCTCATCCCCATCGCGGTAATGGTGATGCCAACCATCGTTGGCATCACCATTGTTTTGAGAATGGCGGGTAATAATGCCAGCTTGAGACTTTGCCAACCCTTAATCTGACTCAATCGAATACCCATCAAAATAAATGCGCCAGGAATAACCACCCAAATCGAGGCATGAAGGCTTGATTCGACTAATTCTGGGAATGGTATCGTCCGCGTCAACGAACCTAGTGCAAAGCCCCATAGAGAGGGCACAGAGCAGAGATCTTTCAATTGCATCCACCACTTATTTGTCGCAGTGCCTTGACGACCATAATAGCTGGAGACTAATACGCCTAAGCCATAAGTACCGAATACATTTTGGGTGACACTGTACAGCACCGCCCAACTTAAATCTGTTGGCGAGACAAAATAGGGGACGATTGCCAAGCCGACAAATCCAGTATTCCCCAACATCGAACACAGGAGTAAACTCCCACTTAGTCCAGATGTTGGAGCCGGACGAGTTGGCTGTAGTCTTTGCCAAAGTTGGAGACTGAGCCAACCCAATCCCAATCCCAACAGCAGCGATGCAATCGTAATTGTCGGTGCTAATTGGGCGCGTTCGTCAAAGGTAGTTTGACGTGCTAATGAGAAAATCTCGATCGGGACACCAACCCAATATAATCCACGTCCCAACCAATATGGAAACCTAGTGGGTAGAAACTTCACAGACACAATACCTAGCCCCGTCCAACAAATTAGCGGGGTATACGCCTGGATGAGAGGATCGAGCATTAATTAGGGGGGAGGGGGGAGGGAGGAGGGGGGAGGGGGGAGATCGGAAG
>JANYDE010000158.1 GCA_025359915.1 Chamaesiphon sp. 336R_metabinner_41
CATCAATGTGTAGAGTAGAGCTTGGGCACACGGGAGAATGGTGTTCACTGTTCTCGTTAATATTGTTCTGTGCCCTTTTTCTCACACTTTGGTCACGATTGATACTAGTCTTTATGTATTGGTGCAAGATGTGAGTAGATCTAATGCCTGAAGGACTAACTTTGATATCTGATGATAAATATCGGCAATATTGATATTTTTAGCGGTAGCATCGGCGATATCTTGCTCGACTGCGATCAGAATTTGTTTAGCAGTAAAGGATCTAGATTTAATTAAATCTTCTAAATATTTGAGGCGATAATTTACACTTACAGCTTCGAGATCGATCCGATGGGGAAATGTGGCATTTGGAGAAAGTATGATGAACTTATCGATCGAACTTACTGCTATTTTGGAGTTATTCAGGCTGTAGAGTGTTTCTAAGGTGCCAGCATTTGAGCCGACAATTAGGACTCGACGAGGAGAGTTGGGATCGGATTGTTGTAATGACTGACAGATGCGATCGATATTAAAGTCCAATGATGGTTCGTAGAGATTATCGATGTAACAAATCTCTGGCTCTGTTTGATTCGATCGAGGATGTTCAAATGATACATTAGGCGGACTACCGATCGCTAAAACTACTTTGTTTGCGAGTATATATGTGTCATCTTCATCAGCAAGAGCAAGATCGATTCGATAAACATCTTGGATAGATTGAATATCCAATACATCGGCGGTTAGCAAGTCAATCTCGATTAATCCTTTGGTTGTTGCTGTTTGTAAAAGATTGGTTAGGCGTTGTTTGAGATACAAGCCAAATGTGTAGCGGGGGATGAATAGATTGTCCCATAAACCTTGAGCAATTGCAGCTTCATTTGCTTGCAGCCATTTGCTAGTAAGTTCACCGTTGTGATGCTCCGATAGTGCAAATACCGAGTCACGATTTTCGGTCAGCCAGTTAGTAAAAAGATCGCGTTCTCCCTGTTGTGAAATGAACTCTTTAAGTGTTGAAATTAATAAGGAATTAGACCCAGATCGATCGCCATAGGGAATACCAGTCCAAAATTCACCTGTTTTTTCAGTCACCAGAATTTTGACAGGTTCAGAGCTGGGACTTACGGATGATTGTTGCTCTAATAGTGAAATGCAATGAATTAAAGTATAAGCAGATGAAATTCCCGCACCGACGATCGCAATGTCATAATATTTTTGGGGAGCGAATCGGTTGGCTTGTGTGTCTGTTAGTACGTTCGAGCTTGAATATTTCATGATAAATATTAATAATTAAAAAATAGTAGATATTTAAATTCCCACCCTGACAATCAAATAATTAATAATTAATTTAAGCGATCGAAGAAATTAATTATTCCTCGTACCTGCGATATCCAGTCACCAATTGATCGCCATTATTTAATACATAAATCTCGATCAAACTATGAGATGGGAGCTTCTAATTGAGCCTGATTGTGAGGACTTTTGAAGGTGAGTTGGGCATTAGTTTGTTGGCAAGCAAACATTGTTTTGACATGCTCTTGTTCGTCATCGCGAATGTTCACAAATACGTCATATAAGTTGTTGACTGATGGCCGACGGGGTTCGAGGATTTGTCCGGTTTGGAACTCATCAAACATATATAAATCACCATCTCGATAATATTGAATCGCGATTTGTGGTGCGGGTTTTGCTTTCAGTTCCTCGGCGTTTTCTGTCAAATATTTGTTATAGCTATTGTAGGCATGACCTTCGACCAATTCCATGAAGTTATAGGCTGCTTTGGGCTGAATTACGTACAGGACAACAACGATCCAGTAGTAAAGTAAGGCAACAGAGCGGGCGAGGAATCGATCAATCCACATTTTATCGCCGCCCAATTCTTCCATAATTAATAGATGGTGAAGTTCATTCCAGGATTCGGCAAAATGTACTTTCAACCAATCAGATTTCCGCCACAATCCCAGGGTTTCATAAAAGTGGAGTACGGATAGATAAGAAAAATAAGGTACCCGCGCTACGGTTTCTAGGACATAAAATCGGGGAATAGGTCGATCGCGATAAACTGTATTAATCACAAATACCAGCACACCAACTAGTAAACGAATCATGCTCAATGCTCCTGCGTAACATCTGTTTGGGTCTGTCTCCATCGTAGAGATCCCCATCGGAATCGCAAGATGGTTACATTTATTCCCGATAGTTACCAATAGTAAAAGATTGGGTGAAGATGGAGTGTTGGGGCTATTATAAAGAAATAATTAAGCTCGATCTAATTGTGGTTTGAGATGACGCGGAGATCTTTACCCCACCCTAGCCCTCCCCTTGTAAAGGGGAGGGGACAAGAGCAACTCCTTTCCAAGGGGCAGGGCTGATCTATTGGTTAGAGAAAAATCTGAAATCCACCTGTAGGTTGGGTTGAACGAATGTGAAACCCAACATCTGCACAATCGATTTTTGAGTGTGTTGGGTTTTCTCGTTCCGTTCACGAAGTGTCTGCCTTCGCAGAGAGGCTCCGCCAACGAGGCTCAACCCAACCTACAAAATTATTTTCCTTTCTTCAATAGATCAGCCCTGCTTTCCAAGGGGGGGTTGGGGGGGTAAACAACATACGCAGCAACTCAAATAACTTGTGTATACAGCAGCAGGATCTAAAGTCTATGTGAGGGTTGCCATTAATTCGGCGACGGGTAAGATTTTTGCCACAGGTTTTACAGCACCACCGGAAAAGATTAACCCTCGCTCGATATCGCCTTGGGCGGCTTTGCTGAGAGCCTGAAGGAGACAGTAGGTGATTTTTTTGTCTCGACATAGACAGGAATCCAAGCAGTTGGCAATACAGCGTTTTTCGAGGGTGGGTGAATTTTTTAATACATCCTCGGTAAATTGATTGCCGATCGCGCGGGCGGGTTTGCCGACTGGACTGGGGACTGTGACTAGATTATGGACATGAGCCTGAAGGTGAAATTCTTTGTATTGTCGATCGGCATCACATTCGGTGGTGGTAATAAATCTGGTGCCAATTTGCACGCCAGCGGCTCCGATTGCTAACATTCGATCGATATCAGATCGATCCCAAATTCCACCTGTGACAATAATCGGAATATTCAGTCTGATCGAATCGAGATAAGCTTGTAATTGGGCGATGGTGGTTTCCAAGGTGGACTCGTCAAGCTCTTCACATTGACTGGCAAAATGTCCGCCAATTAACTTGCAATGTTCCAAAATAAACGCATCAGGAAAACGTTGATAATTTTGGTGCCAAGTCTCACAAATTGTCTGAGCAGATTGGAGATTGGAGACGATCGGCACTAATGCTACTGTGGGATAATCGCGGACATATTCGGGCAAAGTTAACGGCATTCCTGCGCCTGTGACAATCAAGTTCGCGCCATGCGCCGCCGCTGTTTGCGCTAATGCTTGGTAATCTCGCGTCGCCACCAACACATTCACACCGACGATCCCGTCTGGACTAATTTCTCGCGCCTTGGCGAGTTCATCGATCAGGGCTAATTTATTAGCTGCAAAAAATCTTCTGGGCTTGGTGTCAAAATAAGGGGAATTTAGCCCAATCCCAAAACTAGAAATCAAGCCTACGCCACCTGCATTCGCCACTGCACCTGCTAAATTAGCCCCAGATACCCGCACCGCCATTGCCCCTTGAACGATCGGATGACGGGCAGTATATCGACCAATGCGGAGCGATGGGAGATTAGACATGAAAAATCTGGGAGAAACATCCACTGTTCTAGTATCTTACTCTGTGGCAACAATCGATCGACATGAAGATCCCGTCATCGCAGATCTACGATCTATTTCCCGCAGCATGAAAGCAATTGCCGATAATTGGGGAATCCTAAGTTTAGTCTTGAACGAGATTTTGACTACCCCACCAGTACTATCGATGACCGTGCAAAAATTAATTGTTTTTTCAATTGGTGCGCTGATGCTGCTACCTGTGAGCAGTTGTACCCAAACTAATAGTGCCGCCCCAAATTCGCCAACAGCAGCCCCTGCCGCGATCAAGATTGGTGGCTCATCCAGCACGGTAGGTTTGCTCACGCTCTTAGAAACCAACTATTCAGCCATTAACAAAAACGTCAAAATCACCCAGCTCAAGCCAGGGCAGTCTGAAAGCATCATCGAGGGAATTAAACTAAAAGTTGTCGATGTGGGGACAATTGCCAAATCTGCTTTAAAAGTGGGCAAAAATGACAGCATTTTAAATTCTCGTGAAATTGTTCAAGATCTACTCCTAGTTGCTACCCATCCTAGTGTCACTGGCGTAAAGAATCTAACCACCAAAAATCTCCAAGATATCTATAGTGGCACTATCTCCAACTGGCAACAACTAGGTGGCCCGAATGCTAAGATTGTCTTACTCGATCGGCCCGAAGATGAATCTGCCAAGCAGATTTTGCGGAAACATTACCTGGGGAAAGATCTGAATAATTCACCCACAGCAGTGGTGTTTCGCAAGGAAGGAGAATTGATTCAAGCTATTCAAAGTACGCCCTATAGTATTGGTGCTTTTTCGCTCGCTTACGCCGTTTCTCATCAGCTTCCAGTCAATCGCCTCAGCCTCGATGGATTTGCACCCACAGCAGACAACCTCAAGACGGGAAAGTATCTAATGGTACGCCACCTGAATGTTATTTGGCATAAAAATCCTTCAGCAGCGACTCAAAGCTTTATTCAATATATCTTTAGCCCGCCAGCAATCAGCGCGATCGAGCGGGCTGGTTTTATTCCTATTAGTGAATCGAAAGGGCAGTAGCGATGGAACTAATTGATCGATATTCACGGCTACCCGCCACAGTCAAATTACTGTCACCACTACTGGCAACATTCCTCGGCTTATGGACGGTGGGTATTTTGGGCTTTGGATTAGTTGCTAGAAATAATCTCGAACAAAATGCCCAAAAAGAAGCCGAAGATTTTGCCGCTTCGTTGCAACTCAATCTCCAATTACGCCAAGAAACGCTCAACTTAAAAGCCAGGGCAATTAGTACCAATAGTAATATTATTCGGGCAGTTACCAGTCAGGATCGCGACTTATTACAACAAATATTGCTACCAATTCAAGCTGCTTTCGAGCTAGATTTGGTGAAAATTATCAATCCTGATGGCGACAGCTTATTTTCTTTTCAACAAGGAGAACTCCGAGCAACAAAATTAAATGATGATGCTGCTAATCGTTCGGCTCAGGCGGGGTTAGAATTAGCTGGAGTATTGACAGCTATGAATCCGAATGCGGCTGCCTTGGTGGGATTAACACCGATTAAATCTAGTTCCAAAGTTTTAGCTGGTTTGGTAGTTGGGAATGCCATTGATAACACGTTGCTCGAACAAATTCGCAGCAATACATCCATGCACCTAATCGCCTTTCAGGACGATCTTGTGACAGCTTCGACGCTACAGATTGATCGCAGTCGGGAATGGAAGTTTCCCCAGGATAAGACATTGAGTTGGATGACAATTTCGGGAGAAAAGTATCTAGTCAAAACTTTTGAAATACCCAGTTTTGTTGGTGGAGCCTCTCCCGTGGAGAACAAAGCAACCCTGAAAATTGCGGTACTCAACCAAGCCACGGAAACCAAAGAAACCGAACGTCAACTATGGTTGTTGCTGCTCGGCTTTGGGCTATTGGGCGGATTGCTGGTGAATTATGTCAGTATTAAGGGATTTCGCGTTACCCAATCCCTGAGTCGGCGGATTCAAACCCTGACGGAGGTTACTCAGCAGTTAGCCGCTGGTGACTTGAGTATTGCGATTCCGATCGATACCCAAGATGAAGTCGGGGTGCTGGCTCAAGGGTTTAACCAAATGGCGGCACAACTTACCGCCCGCGATCGACAATTATCCCAACAACTGCAACAATTAGAAAGTGCCCTGTCTGAACTACATTATTCCGAACAGGGGCTTCAGCAAATGAATGAAGAGCTGGAAAGCCGAGTCGAAAGCCGCACTTATGAACTACACCAAGCCAAATTGCTTGCTGACGCTGCCAATCAAGCCAAAAGTGAATTTTTGGCGAATATGAGTCACGAACTGCGTACGCCGCTGAATGGTATCTTAGGCTATACCCAAATTCTCAATCGTTCGATCGCCCTTTCGAGCAAAGAAAAGCATGGCGTGAATATTATTCACCAATGCGGCTCTCATCTGCTCACCCTGATCGATGATATTTTGGACATTGCCAAAATCGAAGCGCGGAAACTCGAACTCACCACCCAAGCAGTGTACCTGCCATCTTTCTTACGGGATGTCGTAGATATTTGTCGGATTCGAGCCGATCGTCAGAATATTGAATTTATTTATCAGCCAGATCCCCATTTACCCACCAGTATTGTTACTGATGAAAAGCGGCTGCGGCAAGTATTGATCAACCTGCTAGGTAACGCGATTAAATTTACCGATCCTCCTTCAGAGGGGCTACGCCAACGAGGATCGGTGACATTTACAGTTACAATTATTGATCTTGAATTATCGACGCTTCGCTTTCAAATTAATGATACTGGCGTGGGAATTGCAGCCGATCGAATCGCGCATATTTTTCAAGCATTCGAGCAAGTCGGCGATCGATCGCGCCAATCGGAAGGTACTGGTTTAGGCTTAACCATTAGTCAAAAAATCGTGGCATTAATGGGTAGCAAAATTCAAGTTCAGAGTCAGGTAGGTGTCGGGAGTGAGTTCTGGTTTGACATCACACCGCTGACAAGTACCACTAAGATCCAAGCACAGCAAATCGAGCAGACACCGACGATTATTGGTTATGAGGGCAAACGCCGCCAGATTTTAATTATTGACGATCGCTGGCAAAATCGATCGGTATTAGTAGATTTACTCACAACCTTAGGCTTTGAAGTTGCTGAAGCTGAAAATGGTAAAGTGGGCTTAGAATTGATCGCCAAACTCTCCCCCGATCTGATTATTACCGATCTAATTATGCCCGTGATGGATGGCTATCAACTACTCCAGCAGTTGCGAAATGATGGCAACCTCCAGCATTCGATCGTCCTAGTTTCTTCGGCATCAGTAGCCCAAATAGATCGGCAACAAAGTCTAGCCGCAGGTGGGGATGATTTTCTCGCCAAACCACTCCAAATCGATCAATTATTGCCATTATTAGCCAAACATTTACAACTTACCTGGAAATACGATCTAACTAACTCAAATCACAGCATATCATTTGATCATCAGTCATCATCGCTGACAGAGCTATTCTTACCCGATCCAATTGACTTACAGATTTTATTAGAACTGATTCAGGATGGAATGGTCAATAAATTAATTGCCACCGCCACACAAATTGGGCAGAAAAATATTCTATATCAACCATTTACCAACGGAATCATTCAATTAGCCAAAGAATTTCAGATCGATCGCATCGAAATCTTCCTCCAAAAATCCCTGTCTTCCCCCTCATTAAACTAACTCAGTCGTGATAACTAAATTAACTGGACTAATCCTGATCGTCGATGATACACCCGCGAACCTAGATACACTTTCTAGAGTTCTCAGCGATGCTGGCTATGAAATCGCGATCGCCACTAGTGGGGAAAAAGCATTGCAATTGCTACAACGCCAATCTCCTGATTTAATTTTGCTAGATGTGAGGATGCCTGGGATTGATGGATTTGAAACCTGTCAACGCATCAAATCTAGCCCCAAAACTTGCGATATTCCGATCGTGTTCATGACTTCTTTGATCGACATTAATAATAAAATCAAAGGGTTTAGTTGTGGTGCCGTAGATTATATTAGCAAACCCTTTCAAGAACAAGAAATTTTAGCCAGAGTTAGAACCCATATAGAGTTACATCTCTTAACGCAAAATCTCGAACAGCAAGTAGCCCAACAAACCGCCTCATTGAGAATTGCCAACGAAGCATTGGAAAAAGCTAATATCTCAAAAAGATCGTTCCTATCTACCATGAGTGCAGAAATTAGGACACCGATCGATGTCATCTTAAGATTGACCGAGCGGTTGCAAGAACAGACTTATGGAACACTCAATCCTCAACAAGTCGAAGATTTAGAAAAAATCGAGCATAATGGTAATCATCTGATCGCCTTAATTAGTAATACCCTCAAACTCGCGAATATTGAATCTGGTCAATTGAAATTAGATCTTGATGAGATCGAGATTGAAGATCTGTGCAAATCTTGTTTAGTAGCAATTCGATCGCAAGCAACCAAAAAAAACATCAAATTGATATTTAATATCGAACCAAATTTGCCGACGATCTCGATCGATGAACGTCATATTCGTCAAGTGATCATCAATTTACTTAACAATGCTATCAAATTTACCTCGATCGGTTCGGTCACATTGAGTGTCACCAAAGGCATGTTGACAGATAGCGAAAATATCTCCTGTATTCGGATGGCGATCGCAGATACAGGGATTGGCATTGCTCCAGCAAATATCAAACAGCTTTTTCAACCATTTGTCCAAATTACAAGTTTAGCCGGAGATCGACATGAAGGTAATGGGCTAGGGCTAATTTTAGCGAAACAAATTGTCGAATTACATCACGGTCGAATTAGTGTCAGTAGTACAGAGAATGTGGGTAGTTGCTTTACGATCGAACTACCCTTTAGTTCGATCGGCTAATTTTGTAAATGTCTGCTTCTGGCTTACCTTGTGATGTAAATTTTTGGTTTGGAAAAATTATGAATGAAAATCGTCAAAGGTTTGATAACAATTTTCTGGATCGTAGAGATGACAATTATCGGTGATCTCTAAGATCAAACCCCAATTAAATTGACGTTCTTTGACATATTCGCCCCAATTTGCTCGGATAATTTCGTGTGCTTGACGGAGATTGTAGGCAGGAATTGCGGTGGAGATATGGTGGGGAACATGAACATTAATATCATGACAGAGGATTTCTACCCACCACGGATAATCACAATGAATCGTGCCAGCTAACTGCGCCATTGCTTCATTCCACTCACTCGCTGGTGTGAATTGAACATCTACAGCGGTATGGTGGACGAGGGTAAATGTACTCATCCAAAAATGATATACCAACCACGGCATCAACCAGAATTTGACTAATCCCCACCAACCAGTAGTTAATGTTAGTAAAGTTAACCCAATCCCACCGCCAATAATTACCAATAAAGCCGAGAATTTTACTTGTTGGCGTTGTTTGCCCTCAAATCGATCCCATCGAAAGTGCAGCCCCGCCCAGTGAACGATCGATGCCAGCCACCAGAATCGCCCCCGCATAGCACGATAAACTAGTTGCATCAACCATCCAGCATTGTGGTAATCGTCGGGCTGCCAGGGCTGCCAAGCGTTGTCTACGCTGAGTTTATTGGTGTGTTTGTGGTGATAGTTGTGAAGGATGCGCCAGCCGTGGAAGGGGTAGAGCAGGGGCAACATCAAAACGTGTCCGACAAAATCGTTGACTTGGCGACGATTGGAAAATGAATGGTGAGCGGCATCATGCCCAATTACAAAAAAGCCTGTGAGTGCAGTTCCGGTGAAAATCCAAATCGCGGGGAGTAAATACCACGGCGAAATTGCTAATCCGAAATAACCTAAACCTACCATCGCGATACTGAAGATGACTTGTTGCCAAGCTTTGCGCGGATCTTTGAGAAAAACTTGTTTGGGTAAAGTTTTAATGATGTCTTTGAGTTTGAAATTCGGTTGAGGATCGATCGAGGGTTGTTTGGCGGTGGCGGAAGTAATTGATAAAGTCATATTGCTTTAGAAAATGTTTCAACTGAGCGATTGCCGAGATAAGTATCGAACACGGCGGCAATATTGCGAATCAACAATCGTCCGCTCGGTGTTACTTCAATTCCATCACCCCACCTGTCGATTAATCCATCGGCTTCTAGTGCATCGAGCGCGGGTAATTCTTTGGCAAAGTAATCATTAAAATCTCGATCGAAACCGAGATGATATTTTGCTTCCAAATCTGACATTAATACCTGGAATTGACACATCAATTCCATAATCACCGTGCGGCGAATTAAGTCATCCTGACTCAATCGCACGCCTCTTTCGATCGGTAATTCACCCGCATCGATCGATCGATAAAAATCTTTCAAGCCCTTCTGATTTTGACAATAGACATCCTGCAACATACTAATAGAAGTCATCCCAAAGCCCAATAAATCTGATTCAGGCTGGGTAGTATAACCCTGGAAATTGCGATGAAGTTGACCATTACGTTGCGCGATCGCTAGTTCATCATTAGGCTTGGCAAAGTGATCCATCCCAATAGACCAATCCGAAATATAATACCTGAACAAAAAAGATAGCCAAATGGTAAAATAATATTTTAATATTTTACCTAGTATGTTAAACCCACTGCAATACATTGAAAAACATCCAAATCGATCGAAAGAAATTCTAGGTA
>JANYDE010000050.1 GCA_025359915.1 Chamaesiphon sp. 336R_metabinner_41
CTTTTTTCAGGATCTCCTCAGTCTTACTAAATATTTTCTTTTTGACAGTTGGTCATCCTTGATTGATTTCATGCTTTATGGCTCAATCTCTAGTCTGGCAGCCAACTCCTCCTAGCTTTTTGAATTTGGAATTGCTGCGCAGCGAAAGATCGATGAGCAAATTGTGCTTCCTTCGTGCAATTCTCCGCAGCCTCAAAGGCATAATATTCAAGTACTATTGCGAGAGCTGTATCTGGTATTCCTTGCTTCAAAAAGCTGGAGAAGTTTGCACCCTTAAATCCACGCTCAATGAGCATTTCAGCCATTTTAGAGGTCGAGAGGTTTGCACCTTTAAATTTCAGGTTATTTCTCAAAGCTGTATCAGAAACTCCAGCAATTCTCGAAGCACCACGAATACTTATTATTGCTTGCCCATTTGGATCGATACGAAACTCTTGTTTAATGTCGTCAGAAATATGTACAATGTTCATGTGACTTGTTCTAGAAGTTACTGCTAGTGGAGCTTTCGGTGTTTCAACCACCAAACTCGCGACTAGCTTTTTACATCTCTATTATATCAAGTATTAGTACGTTTCATCTAATACATTTGGCTCGATCCAGAAGTAGTTCACGGTATTAATCGGGTAAATAAGACTTGTATGTAGCAAAGTAAGTAAAAATAATACAGAAACAAAGAAAAACGCTCGAAATCAGCTCACAGACTAAGGAAAATTAGGAAAGCGGTTAATATAGATAACTATTACAGAAAAAGAGGTGAAAATGGCTGAAACACATACTAGATCTATTGTGCCATTTTAAACTTCCTAAAAAACCATTTTAAACTTCCTATGACATCCGACCCTACCAGTCCGACTTGCTCGATCGCATCGATAAAGCTTGGTTCTCTGGCAGTCGATCGATCCTCTGTCAGCTCCCCACGGGGGGTGGGAAGACGATCGTATTCTCCACCATCGTTCACAATGCCCTAAAGTTGGGCTTAAAATGCCTGATATTGGCTCACAGAGAAGAGTTAATTAAACAAGCCGCAGATAAGATTGAAATCATCACCGATGAGCCTGTGGGCATCATCAAAGCTGGATACCCTACCAACTACGACCGAGACATTCAAGTTGCATCAGTTCAATCCCTCACCCGTCGCCTAAATCACTGCCCAAAGTTCGACCTAATCATCGTCGATGAAGCTCACCACAGTACCTCAACCAGCTACAGAACTATTCTCAATCGATTCCCAACTGCTCGGATATTGGGCGTAACAGCTACCCCAATTCGGCTTGACGGGAAGGGCTTTCGAGGGATATTCGATGAGCTAATCTGTGGTGTGACCGTCTCCCAACTAATCGAAACGGGTAGCCTATCCCCTTACCAATATTTCGCCACAGAACGATCGATGTCAGTTGAAGGTGTAGGGAAACGCCAGGGGGATTTCAAGACTGAGGAAGTCGCAAAAGCAAACCCCGTAGCTGGTTTAGCGGGTGATATAGTGAAGTCCTATAGAGATTACCTAGAGGGCAAACAGGCGGTGATATTCTGCATCAATGTGGAACACTCGATCGCGATCGCCGCACACTTCAAAGCTGCTGGTATCATCGCCCATCATCTGGACGGGAACACCCCCAGCGGGGAACGGGCGGATGTGATGACCCACTTCAGGGACAAACAGATTCAAGTCTTAACCAACTGTGCGCTATTCGATGAGGGTCTGGATATTCCATCACTCGATGGGGTGATACTAGCCAGACCTACGCAATCTCTCAGTAGGTTCTTACAGATGGTCGGACGCGCTCTTAGACCATGCGTAGGTAAGGATAGAGCTATCATCATCGATTTGGCTGGAAACTATGAGCGGCTGGGGATGCTCGATGATGTGAGAGTCTGGACACTAGACGGTTTGGAAAAGAAACAGCGCAAACAGTCGAAGCTAGTCAGGAATAGGGAGACGGGCGAGGTAGAGGAAATTATCATCGACCTCACCCCAACGGGTACCCAGTTCATCGAGATTGTGGGGCAGTCGAACGCGAAGCGCGCCACCAAGGCGGTCGAACTCACTCCCGAATTATCCTTCTGGATCGACAGGTGCAATAGGTTGTTATTCGATCGAGAGTTGAATGATCGCAAACCTGCTTGGTGTGCTTATCGGCTACTGGAATCCGATACTAAACCGCCGCTAGAAGCTTGGCAGTATCTGGGTAAGAAACTTGGGTACCACCACGGCTGGTCTAAATACAAGGTCAATGAGTGGCAATCTCCAACCGGACATTTGCTTAATTGAGTACTCGACTGTCCGTTAACTTTAATACCCGATAACGCTTAAATGCTCTAGCAGCTTCAGGTAATAGTTCCAGATACCAATATCCATTTTCTTTCTGCTCGAACCAATTAACGATCGCAAGTCCTGGCTTGCCAAATACATCACTGGAAACGTCGAAAAAATCGCAGAACTTAACCCCAATAATCCCGATTTGTCCTGGTGAATTACCCTGGTAATCAGCCGATGCGGATAATTCCGATGTCAGAACAGGGCGATTGTCCTTCATGAAGTAACAATGCTCGTATAGCTTATCCAAAATGGCTCGATGCCCAGGGGTCAGATCTGGATAAATTGCTTTGAATGCCTGATAGTACTGCTCTTCACTGGGAATATATCTCTCGTTGGTTTCCATTAATAAGTCCGATAGATTTCAGACTTATTGTTCCCAGTCAGATTGTGTAGCTGCATATAAAGCCTAATTAATTCTGTTTTAACCGACTAGACCGACCCCTCTGAAAAGCATTATTTATCGGGAGCTAATCTATGCGTCCACGCGCGTGGATTATCAAGACCATAGAAAATGGTAAATTTGGATCGTAATGTCCCCGATCGAATACATATATGGAAACCACTGACTCTGACACTTTATTAGCCCAGCTAAAAGCAGAACGTCAAGCTGAGAAATCAGCCCAAATTCAACTAGCAAACCTAGACCGCCAAATAGCACTAGCCAACAGTCAACTGGATCGAGTTAGGGGAATCGACCCCGAAAAATATCAAGAACTTCTGACACGCCAGCGTCAAATCGCAGATGAAGAACTCAGACAAAATCAGGACTGGGATGCCCTCAAAAATGACTATAAAAATCAAGAAGGAGAACTCAACAGCCAGATCCAAACTTGGCAGAGTAAATATAAAGGATTACTAGCAAAGCAAGCGATTAAGGATGCTTTTGTCAGTGCAGGGGGGATCACAAAATCTCAGGATGGAGAAAATTCTCCGCTCGATTTTGTCACTCAATACTTTGTAGATCGCGTTCAAGTCGAGGATGATAAAATCACTCTACTCGATCGAGCTGGTAATCCTGAAAGCGTCAGTTTGACTGAAAAAATGGCTCAAATCAAGCACGGTTCGATGGGCAGTTTGTTCCAATCTGACAGCAAAAGATCGACCCTCAGCCAGAGCCGATCGGCTACCAGTCACTTGATTGTCTATACTCAAGAACAAGCCCGCTTGGGAAAGGCGGATATGAAGAAGATTGCCAACGGTCAAGCGATCATCCGCTAAAAATCACCCCTCCCCTTACGGGGAAATATCAAGCCACAGATTCTATCTTTTGCTTGAGAGCATCAATCCGCTCGACTAAAATCTTGACCAGTTGAAGATCCGGCTGGTTAAGATTTTGGCTGTCGAGTCGCTCCATCGATCGTTGGAGGGATTGAGCCAGATCGCTAATATCTGCAATATCGCAATGGAAACCGACAATGTTATTTGTGTTTTCAGACATCATGATTAATTAGATATGTTTCAGAGAATATAATTTGTACCATTAATATGGCAAATTAACATAAATCGCTTTAGAGAATTGGTCGAGATAAATCCACTGTTTGCAATGAGATCGAGGCTTATCGCTCCAAGCCACACACACGATCGAGCTACCAGGATAGAGAATCAATCTGTCAAAAGTGCAGTTCCCCGCAATCCACAACAGGATGTCCTTGTGGGAATATTCACGGTTATGGTGCTGGAAATCAGCAGCAGCTCCGAGATGCGCTTTATCCGCTGGACAGATATTGTGAATGCTCGGACGCATTCTCCCAGGGATGGCTCGTTGCAGTTCGGGAGATACATATCCAAAGGTGATACTGATTGCGCCAAACCGATCGACTACGGGGTCGAGGATGTTGGCACACAGTCCCCGCAGGCTCTCAACTTCCTTTCCTATCAGTGGCGGACAATTAGAAATCCCCTTGATAACAGCAGTCTCGGAGTAGAGAAAATCTGAGAGCATGAAATACTTACCGACGCGAACGTTCTGGGGTCGATCAGGACTACGCCAAGCGCGATTATCACTATTGAGAGATTCCATAGGAACTAGGGAGGGTGGTAATTAACCACCCCGATTAGGTTTAGAGGCTGGCTGAGTAAGGTCTAGATGTCGAAGTGTCTCACCGCTTGGATGAACATTGTGGTGGCTACGTCCTTAACCGCTGTGGCTGGCAGCTCGACCGCCTTGGTGGCGCGCTTCGCGTTCGATGTGGGGATTCCAGCAGCGGTGGTCAGACAGTGCCCGTACAGCTTCCCAAGGCGTTCGATGTAATCAGCAATCTCCACACTACGAGATGGTTGTGAGCTGGCTTGGAATCCCATCTGTTGCTTGAGCTTCATCTCCGCCTCAAATGGGATCGGCGTGACTGAGGGAGCGAGAGCAGCGTAAGTTGACCTTGCCTTTGCTGTCCACTGTCAGCTTGACCACAGACCCATTAGTAAGGTGCTTTAGATCGCCTACTGGTCGCCAGATCGTATGTTTGTTACCTTGACCGTCGAACGCATCTGCGACTACCCGTTCACCGTGTTTAGTATTTACCGTGCGGGGTGCGCCATGTAATCGTGCCTGAATTAGCTGCATAATTGAAAGAACCTATTTACTTATTTGTTATGGGTGACATGCGATCGAGTTCCCGCGAAGAATCCTCGATCGCTTTGTCGTTGGGAGATTTAGCCCCTAACTATATTATACCTCATTTATCAGATAATATCAGATAAATTATCCGATATTGTGACTATAGGATAAAATCTGATGAATATCTGACACGATTCAAAATATCGGATATCATGAAAGGATACTATCGGATTTAATCACATGGGTAAACAACAGGATACTATCGACAATAATCCGACAATAGAAGTCAAGAAGGACTGGAGACGTGATAATCTGGCTACTCGAATAGATTTGAGAATGCCCAACGAGGTTTACGATCGAGTGATAGAAATAGCGATCGCCAGTGGAGAAAAGATTAATCCCAAGACAAGCCAAGTGAGGGTTACTGCTACTCTCAACAAATTAATCGAGATTGGTATCCGATATTATCCTGAAGATAATCCGATAAAACTTGTTAATATCGGACAATCATCAGATTCTATCGGACTAGAAGAAAAGTATCAGGAACTATCGGATAAGTATCGGGAATTAGAATCTACACTATCTGATATTAATCCGATGTTATCAGAAGTAAGGCAGGATATTATCAGATTGAAGTCAATCGATATAGAGGAAGTAGTTAAAACCTTTGTAGGAATAGCTTTAAAACCAATTGAAGAAAGAGTGAATGAGCTAGCAACAGATGTTCAGAATCATTTCAATGCAATGAGAGGGGACGTAAAAACCCTTACTGTTGAGGTCGCGTCGCCTCTGGGTACAATCGCGGAAGAAAAGGAAAAAATGAATTGGCGAGAATTTCACATCATGATTGATATGGAGCCACCTGGATCTAAAAATAGAACCATTGCAACTGCAAACATTGCACTCGATCGAGCCAAAGAGCTGGGACATGATGGTTGGAAATTTGATTCTAGTACGAAGGGCTTCCTTAAAACCCGTGAGTTTGTGTAAGAGTACAAATTGTTTCCCCCTGCCCGTATAATCGAAATAGCCCCCACCAGTGAAGGTGAGGGCTATTTCGATCGATGGACTGTTACAAGCAGCGCGATCGAATCCAACTTATAACTACTTCGAGGTTAACATGACAGCCGCCACAGATACAGATATTCAGCAGATAAAAGATTTAATTACGGCGGGGAACACAGCAACACAAAAGCAAGTAACCGATCTCACCCTAGAAATGCGAGTAGGTTTTGCTGCTGTAGATACTAAATTTGCCAAGTTGGAAGGCAGAATCGACAATGTTGAAATCACCTTAGCCGGAAAGTTTGACACCGTTAACGCCAGACTGACAAACCTCGAAGCCAACACCAAGACAATCGCCGATTTAGCTGAGAAAGTTGGAGAGTTGAAGAACTGGAAACAGATCGCGATTGTCATCTTTACCGCTACTGTCGGGGGTGCGATCGGATGGTTCATCAGAACGGGGAAAATCTAACGTTCCCACTGTTTCACCCACTGTTTATTTTGACTGACGACTAAAAGCTTTATCCTATATGACTTTCAATCATTGTTGACACTACTTTGGGGTAGTAGGGGTCGGAGGTTCAAATCCTCTCGTTCCGACTAGGGAAAAAACAGCACTAGAAAAGGGTTTCGGCAAGGTTTTACGACTTTGTTGGAACTCTTTTCGTTTGTCTTATTGACAATCGAAGGGTGGTTAGGGGTGTTTAGACATGACACTTTTACCCTGTTTTTTACCCTGCTATGAAAGTAACAATCGAGAACCTTGAAGGTAGACTCAGACTGCGATGGACTTGCCCAGAGACGGGCAAGCGGAAAAATTTAGCTTTGGGTGTGGATGACTCAACAACTGGGAAAGCTCTCGCATCCACAACAAAAGACCGGATCGAGAACGATGCTAAACATGGTTACTACGATTCCAGCTTACTGAAATACCGATCTTTCACTATCGGCAAGAATGCCAGCGAGATAACCACAGTCGAGCTATTTGACCGCTTCACCCAGCACCAGTTCAAAAGTGAAGGATTAGCCAAATCATCGATTAAGTCCCGCTACGAGCCGTTACAGCGGATGTTAGAGAAATATCTGAACGTTCAGGCGGCGAGTATCGATAAGCGACGGGCGATAAGTTTTTCGGATATCTGTGGGGATACTTTGACTCCTGGTACTGCCAAAGCCCGAATCATGCTACTCAAATCAGCTTGGGAGTGGGGAAAGGGACGATATCAATTAGCGGATGAGAATCCGTGGGTGGGCATTGCGACACGATTTAAGTCGATTCCAGTTCAGCCCGTCGCTGCATTTACCAAAGATGAAGCGAAGAAGATTATTGAGGGTTTCAGGAACAGCCGCTACTACTCCCACTATGCCGATTTTGTGGTGTTTCGGTTGAGCATGGGCACTAGGGGCGGGGAAGCTTCAGCCTTGAAATGGAAACACATAAGTAGCTAGACAAAATTAATTACATATTTTCTCCAAATTCTTTAAGGATCTTTTCGACGGAGTAAACTAATGATTTCCAGCTAGAGTAAGCATCTGTTGTGAGCCATTGATATTTAATGAATCGCCATAAGATCTCAATTAAATTTAATTCAGGAGAATAAGCAGGCAATTCAAAAATAGTTATACCTCTTTGTTTCCATTCTTCAAGTCGTTCAAAGATCGCCCCACTAGTATGAATACTCGCTCGATCCATCACAATATAAGTAGGCAAATTTACAACTGGGAAAAAACTGTCTATACAGGCAGCAATCACGTCAGAGTTAATAGTTTCAGTCGAAACATAGGCTTCAAGATGATTGTTTCTACTCATAATTCCTAAAACATTTAATCGCTTACTCCGGCTGCTATCTATTGACAAATATTCACCAATATTTTGCCACCCATAAGGGACAACCGGAATCAAACAAAAACCTGTTTCATCTAGGTAATATAAATTAATTTTCCCAGCGTCTTCTAATTGTTTTAATTTCTCTAGCTCTGCTTGCTTTCTGCTGTATTCGGCTGGATCTGGCTCTCCCCGAGTGCATCGGCGCATTCGATGCCAACTCATTGACAATGATTTAAGTATTCTCTTAATGGTTTTAGTACTAATGTCAATATCCCATTCCGATTTGACTTTTTGGACTACTTGTTTCAATTGTCTCGGTTCTTCCTTTGCCCAGCCTCTAATTTTTTGTGATTGCTCAGAATTAAATGTCTTTTTCCTGCCTCTACCTGGTTGATTATATAGCCCAACCATTCCTTCCGATTCCCACCGATTTATCCAGTTATAAACAGTTTTATAACTAATATCAAATATTTCCATCAACTGATTGACTTTAGTCCGCTGTGAGGCTATCATTAAAAAATGTGCTCTTTGGCGCACCTGATGATGTCTACTTTGACGATAAATTCGCTCCAGTAGCTTAAAAGAGAGTGGGTTAATTTCCCGAAGAAAAAGCATTTGTATTATTTGAGAATATCTGATTTAAAAAGTTGATTCATATTTTATCACTTATTTGTGTAATTATTTTCGTCTAGGTACTTACTGCTTGCAGATCGAATGCTCTGATTTAGATTGACAATATTGACAATGTATCGGCAATATTTATTTATGTAAATACTACTGACAATCAATAAAATGTTTAACTTCCAAAGAATATTCGGTTTGTTGAGTCTGTCAGCTTGTTTGGTGTTGGGGACTGCTGGTGGGGTGCGATCGCAAGAGTATACAAAAGTAATTGGTAATCGTACAGTACAGTTGAAGTCCTGTGGATGGAAAGGAGATCTAATTGTTTGCAATCTGTGGTTTTCAGTTAAGAGCAGACATTCTGAATATGATCTCAGGATTCCGTTTTCTTATGTGTATCCCCTGCATAATTCTAAGCACAATATTATTAACGATGGTTATTTGAGCAACAATATTGTTGTTGATGGGAATACAGGAAATGGATCTAGCTCATTTATTGTAGATCCATCACAAAAACACGAAATAACGATATCAACTACTCAAGCAGCTTCAGACACGACTAATGCCGTACATATTAGAATGGAATTAGTTGATGAAACTGGTAATGATATTTTTGAATTTAAAAATATCTCCCTCGGAACACTAGGCAGTTCCTCCACTCGTCCCGTCTCTCCCACCAGAAAAGTCACCAGAAATAATAATAGTGGTACCTGCCCAAATGGGGAATCGCTAGTGACTAAAGCTGAATCAAGAAACTTTTACTTGTATATTTGCGGTGATAGCCAACCAACGCACTATATTGGTAAAGCTAAAGACGGCGGTAACAGTATCGTCTTGCCATTATCTTCCTACGGTAATGGCAAATATGTTGCTAAGAATGGAAACGTTAGTTATATTCTGACTCGCGAATTTCTGATAGTTACCGAAAACGGTAAAGCAATTGTGAAAGAACGTCTACAAAACTAGGATGAAGCTAAGAGATAATCATATATATTCACGGAATACTGTAGATTAAATCGGCTATCATTGCTGATCTCATCGGCGATCGCTCTGTATGAATGCCTTTTTTTCCCCAATTCTAAGACTTTAGATAGTCGCTTCATCCGTAAGATCTTAATGGCTGAGATCATTCCATCACTCACGACGAAACCCCTACAAAGGTCATGATAAAATACAATCAATTCTACTGTATTATGTGTGAATAGTGATGCTAAACCTAGCAAACATTTATAATGGCTAACTCCGCGAACTGGCATTTTTTAAAACATGAACAACAAGCGGTACAATCGATCGAGCATCAACAACAAATTTATGTGGAAACAAGCATCACTGGCTTCGATTATAACAATACTTGTGGCTATACCTGCGTTATCAAAGCCATACAGCTTCACTGGTCGTAAAGGTGTCTACACAACCGATGCAGATCGTAACACCTATCGTGGTTGTCTGTTTAGCGGCGGATGTATAACACTAGGTAGTAAGTACTATAAGCCATGCATGAACAAAACAGAACCTGATGCATGTGAAGGTTTTACCTGGAAACGTGGCGAGTATATATATTTCGTCTACGACGATAATATATCGGTAAGTAAAAATGGTAAAACTATATTTTCGGATTCAGTGCCAAGATGAATAAAAAACTCAAACTAGCATTAATCACTGTAATCGCCTCACTAGGCACATTTTCCGCTGCGCCAGCTAGAGCCGATCGCTATCAAGCTGGAGAATTTACCCTCGACATCACAGCTTCCTATCGTGGTTGCGACAGCAAAGGCAATTGCCTTTTTTTAGACAAGTATCAGAAGTGGAAAGAAAACGGTCGTCGCGGCACTTTTTGGATTAATGGCGATTATACCTACGGCATTTCCTGGCGAGAAAATCGAACAGATGAGCCAATGCTTTTCACCGTCCGCAAAAAAGGCAAGAAATTGTTCGAGCATAAAATGGTACGGATTGATCGTTAAGAAAAAAACATCTTCATTTTAAATGGAGTTTGCAAACCATTTTAAATAAAGATGATGTAACTAATCAAATGAACTAGTTGCTCGAATCGATCTGGGTAATTAGTTTATTTATTTTAACTAAAGAGTTGAAATTGACATTAGAATCTAATTTGATCTCTATTAATAACGCCCATTGTGCCGCAAATATCTGTGTTGTACCACGAACCAGAAGAGCCATAAATGTTGATTGTAGTTCTCCTCTTGACAGAACAAAGAATGGCTCCATTCGGTGACATTCGGACATTAGAGGGTGGATCGAAGACTATTGCGGCTCCAGATTGTGATGTTGTATTTTGGCTCGATACTTGATTCGATCCTCGATCTCCACAAACTCTATTTATCATTTTCTCGGTTGCCAAAGATTGGGGTCTGTGCGTCTGTCCATCATAAAACGTCGTCCAAGTAGCATTAGTACAATCAGCTTCACTTTCTATGCGTTTACTCCCAAGAGTATAGACAAATGCGATCGCACCTGAACTTTTAGGAGTAACAGAACAGAGATTAACATTCACTGCTTCACCTTCTACTGCCTTACCCGCGTAATAGTTACAAATCGACAATGCTAATTGCTGAGACTGCAATAAGTGATAAAGCTCCAAAAATTTTGTTTATTGCTGACGTTTTCATTTGTGTAATTCTCCTAAAGTTAAGGTAGAAAATCTGAGTTGTACAAGTTTCTATCGAACAAGAAATGGGAATGAGACAATATAACGATACTTATCTACTACACAAACTCGTTCAGTAGTTTGATGTCGGATGATAAGACGTTTTTATTATATCTGTACATACGGCAAATTATTCAGCTTGCGATCGATGTCTGTGCATCGATTAACAGTGGGTTTTATTTCGTCGTGGTGTTAGTCCCCCAGATTCGGGGGATTGGTAGAGATGTAAGGCTTAGAGATCGAAGCGTCTTACGGTTTGAATAAACATCGTGGTTGCGATGTCTTTCACCGCTGTGGATTCAAGCTCGATCGATGTGGGAATATTCACAGCGGTTTCTAAGCAATGGCTGTAGAGCTTACCCAACCGTCCGATATAGTCAGCTATCTCGACCGAGCGGCTAGGCTGTGGGGTCTGGAATCCCATTTGTTGCTTTAGCTTCATTTCAGCTTCAAACGGTAATTTGAGCGGTTCAGCAGGGGCTACAGGTGCTAAACTCTCTGGCTCACCAACTAGCGAAACCTTTCCCTTGGAATCGATCGCCAGCTTTACTACCGAACCGTTGGTAAGATGCTTCATTTCACCCACATTTCGCCAGATAGTGTGCTTGTTGCCTTGTCCATCGAATGCGTCCGCGACGGTGCGCTCACCATGCTTAGTAGTGACTGTTCGGGGTGCGCCGTGTAATCGAGCTTGAATTAGTTGCATAATGGTTTTGAACCTTTCTAATGTGTTTGGTTTTGACTTGGCGATCGCTTACTTTTTGCGGAGAGGCGATCGCTTTGTCTTGTCGGTCGGTTGCCAAGTTATTTAACTTAGGCTTGCGGTTGGCTTTTCATTTCCATATCTATAGATTAACTCAGTAGACTGTCATAGTCAATAGTTTATCAGCACATACTATATAGAGATAACTGGTTGATACTGACATAATCTATATTATCTACTTATATGTTGATATTCTCTTTAATTACTGATATATAATGTAGAATATCAGCATAAAATAAGTATATGACCAAAAACAGTAGACCTATACTATCGGTATTAATCGATGAAGACAAGCGGACTAAATTCGCAGACCTAGCACGGCGGCACAGTCTGTCTATGGGTTGGCTGGTTAATCAGGCTATCGATCGAATGATAGAAGTAGATTCTATAGATATTTATAGAGATTCTGTGATGAATGTTACTCCCACAGCACCACGGACGATTCAAGAATTCTCCATGTCGGATATAGAGAAGCTAATTACCCGCTCTATATCTGATATCAGTACATCATCCATAGATATTAGCGATGTAGAGGAAATAGTTAGAGTATCGATAGAAAATCTACATATTCCCTCAGTAGGTATTCAAGATGTGCAGAAAATTGTTAACGAATCCATAGAAATAGCACTAGAACCTATAGAGAGTGAGGTGGAAGGTTTAAAGAAGCTTTGGAATAGCGATAAGGTAGTAACTGCTACTGATTCGATCGCGAAAATAATTAAGCCAACAGATTACCCCGCCTGGGTTACGCCTAATACCCGCAGATTTTTCAATAAACTTGAAAATAACCCAGATTTACTAAGCAAGGTAGGTGAAGCTATTGAGAAAACAAACGGTAATGCCGCGCTTGCTGTCGAGCTACAAGAGTTGGGGCTTTGTAAAAATGATGGTTCACCTCTAGATACTGGATCGATTAGTTGTATACGGGATGTAGTAAAAAACCTGAAAACGTAGTGATATTGATTACAAAATGTTGTACGATGATAGTATAAAGACAGAAAACACTACAGAGACATCATGAATACTTCTTATCCAGCTACGCACACCGAAACCAATAAGACTACAGGCAAAATCGACACCTACATGAGAAACACCACCAACCAAACAAACCCCAAACCACCCATAAACACAGACAACATTAACACAGCAGCCAACAACATCAACAGCTCAAAAATCGTAAATTACAGCAACGATAGAGCCGTGCGCCCATACATCCACTAAAAACGATGTAGGGGTGCTTTTTTGTGCGGATATGGAACAGCACCCTATCTCATATAATCAAAATAGCCCCAACTCCAAAGAGCCAGGGCTAGATCGATCGAAGGACTGCTACTAACAGCGCGATCGAATCAGTAAAAACTAATTACTAAATATTATGACATCAGCAACCGATACCGACATCAGAGAAATTAAGACAGCGATAGACGGGAATACTAGATCGATTCAAACGATCGATCTCCGACTCGATACGCTCACCAAAACTACAGAAGCCAACGCCAAGGCGATCTCCGATCTCACCAATTCGATAATTGGACTACGGGAAGAGATGCGGGTAGGATTTAGTGATGTCAAGGGCTTAATTAGCAACCTCGACACTAAATTAAGTGGACAGATTACCAATCTCGATACCAAGTTTGAGGAACGTACAAAAGGCATCGGACAGCGGTTAGATGGTAAAGAACTAGCACAGCGCAATATCTTCACGGGGCTGACCGTCACCATCGTGGGGGGAATCCTACTAACCTTGGGACGATTCCTATTCTTTGGTATCAGCATCAAGCCTTAACTCCACCCCACCGATCGATCTAGCCCCAACTCAGAAGAGCCAGGGCTAGATCGATCGAAAGACTGTTAGAAGCAGTCGAAACGAAAAACCAATAGTTACTAACCCACATTCCGCACTTCAATTTTACGACACTAAATCAATAGCTAAAATTGACCGAGAATTATATTTGTGATATTTACAATCATAAAAGTTTCATGAAACTCGCAAGACAATTTGATAGTCTTTATTTATTGTGAAAAAC
>JANYDE010000047.1 GCA_025359915.1 Chamaesiphon sp. 336R_metabinner_41
TATACATTACTTGTACGGATATATCGATTTCTTCACTAATTTTAGTTGATTTTAGCCGATTTCATTGAACTTGACTAACTTTTTATTGTTTATATCTCTCTCTGTGTCTGGGTTTTGGCTTTTGTCAGCAAGCCCTAAATATGGAAGCATCTTTTTTCTCTATCAATAATTGTTGTATCGGCTGTTGTCGAAACCTTTGATTTTAATAGATCGGAACTTAATACAAAGCAATCTCTTTCTATACTCGCGATCTCGAAGCAGCCATGTAAAAATCTAGGCTTATAATTAGCATTGCAAAACGGTTGGAAAATAACTTCTCTCTAAAGGTATACTTTAAATTTGTCTTTGGATATATCAACGACAAGATTCCCGACTTCTTCAAGAAGTCGGGGATCTAATAATATGATTGGTTAGTTTCTGTAGTTAGCATACATCCAGCAGCGTGGTAAATCTTCGCCAGATGGGAAGGCTAGATCCTGCTTGATAAATTGAGTTGGCTCTTGCTCTTCCTCACCTTCTTGAATTCTACCGACAATCTCATTTCTGAGAGGGTTGAATAAAGTTTCAATATCTGCAATCTTAATTAGGGTTTCCGAACTTTTGATTTGAAGAAACATTTTAATTTATTGGCGATTAGCTAGGTTTCGATCGTTATACCTAAATAATATTTTATTTATCAAAAATTGAAAATATCTCATTAGACTGATATTTTATCTACATTTTGGGAGATTGATCGTGAATTAGTCAAGATTAAAATAGTTATAAATACAATAACCAACAATTACTAAAGCCCATGCCATACTTTGAAATACATCCATCGCCCAGCCCAAAACCTGAACCATCAACCCCCGAACCAGCACCATCACCACCACCAGAAATATACCCATCACCAATTCCCGAACCACCCCTATTACCAGTTCCTGAACCGTCGCCATCACCTACTTTTTTGAGTAACGTGTTTACAGGTCATCGCTAAAATTTTTCATCACAACTTCTGTATGAAAAATGTTTGCACATAGGTACTGCACAAGGGTTGAAATCGGTGCTAGTGACGCAAAGTCCGCGAAGGCGGACTGACATATATTAGTCCGTAAAGGCGGACTTTGCATCATCAGCCGAGACTTTAGTCTCCAGGCTATTCTTAACCCGAAATAATGCTATTTATCTGTCAAATATTTCTAACCAGCCGCCGCTACTAATTTGCCTAAAATTACTTGGACAGCTTTTTGACCTGGTGGTAATGTTTGGACAAAACCTTCTAATTCTGAGGCAGGTTTTTGAGTGGCTTGAGAGCTATCAATTAGGGATTTAATATAGCTGTTGTAAGAATTCACCGCACCCGTTAAGAGTGTTGGATCGATCGAACCATCTCCACTTCTAATCCCCTGCATCGATCGAGCTAATTGTTGCGCTGGCTCACCTCCACCCAAGGCAACGACGAGAGCGTCGCGAGCTGGGGGATTGGCATCTACCGCAGAATTGATGACTGTAAAGGCAGTTTCAGCCGCCGCCGGATCGACGTTGACTGGATTACCACCGACGGTTTGACTGCCACTGATACTCGCTGGTGTGAGCGTAGCACTGAGAGCATTAACTTTGCTCTGGGAGCCATTTGCAAAGGTGGGACGGGTAGAGGTCTGTGGGGTGGCTCCGCTACCGATCGCACCATTGACTGGATCGGCACCATAAGGAGGATTACCAATAATATCTACAAATTTTTGGGCTTGAACGGGATGACTGATTGAGAGTGCGATCGCAATAGTTGAGACAGTTGCTAGAGTAAAGTTTTTGAAGTTCATAGGACAGTTATATTTTAAAGTTAACAAATTGGATTAAGGAGGTAATCATCGGTTTTAATCGTGCAGTGGTCGATCGTTATCGACTCATAAGGAATGAGGATTTAATAATATACATATCTGCCTTTATAGCGATCTTTGGTAGGGGCAATTGCAAGTTACTTAATCCTCATTCCCAAATATCTAGAACTTAACGCCGATACCACCGCCGATCGCAAAGCGACTTTTTGGCCCAGTATTTTGGTCGCCTGCAACATCCAGTAAAGCTGGAGTTACTTGCAATCCAATACTGTCTCCGAGTTTGACTGTTAGCGGCAAGCTAACGCTCAAATTGCGACCATTGTAATCAGCAGCAACAGCAATATTTTCTGAGAAGCGGAAACCCAAACCACCAAAAATATTAGCGGTGTTATTATCTACGGTCAGATCGCCAAAGTTACGGAATCTGCCGTTTCCAGCCCCAACCGAGGCAGTGAAATTGCTCGTTTGACCAACTGGTAAGATTCCAGTCAATACGCCGTAATAAGTGTCCTTCGGATCGTTAGCAGCGGTATAGCCATTGCGAATGGCATTTTCCCAACCAGCCGCGATCGCTACATTCTCACCCAAAAGTTTATGGAGCTTGAAATTCACGCCACCGCGATCGGCAACAGTAGTCCCAGCGGCAGTATAAGAGGCTTCCAGACCGACGAAGTTTCGGGCATCGCCTAAGCCGATACCCGCACCGTATACGGTGCTATTGCCGTCGCCTGGAGGAGCGATCGCTGCTGGTAAATTGCTCTGATAGCCAGCCCCGACAAACAGATCGCCCCAATTTGCTCCAAATGCACTAGGGGTGGTAATTCCTGTTGCTGGTGCATTCACGGGCTTACGGACGGCTGCGGCGGTGATTTCTGGCACCATACCAACGCTTGTCCGATTCAACAAGTCTTGTTCGCTAATTTTGGCGACGGTAGCGCAGTTGACGACATATTTCTGGGCGGGGTTGTCGCCTGCTAGAGCTGGTAATCTACCAGTCGCGACCAAAACTTGATGGATGGAAGCCGCGACATCGGCTCTTGTGGCGACTCGGTTGGGGTCGTAATTTTTATTGGTGGGGTAGGATAGGCTGACTGATACGCATTTTTGAGTAGCAGCAAGCAGCGCATTCCGACCATAACTGGGCACTTGAGCAGCATCAGCGAATAGCTCATCTACTCTGTCGGGTGAACCATCTGGCTGTAATTTACTACCATTGGCTAGGGATACGAGTGACTCGATCCGAATGATATTTTGGGTAGGAGCAAAGGTTTTGTTGGGATATCCAGCCAAGAATCCCGATCGATAGGCTTTGTCAATTACTGCGGCTGCCCAATAGTTTGCGGGTACATCTTTGAAAGTGATGGACTCACGCATCGGTGACAATTCAAACGCTTTGTTTAGCAAGGCTGCAAATTCAGCTCTGGTCACTGCTTGGTCGGGTTTGAAAGTACCATCGGGATAACCAACAATGATATTTTTGTCAATTAATACTTTGATAAAAGGTGCTGCCCAATTATCTGAATAATCGTTCAGATTTGCTTGGGCAATTTGGGTACTATTGATGGCTGAATCTGGCTTGAGTGTGGATGTAGGTAGCGCAGATGCCCTAGTTCCACTGGTGAGAATAGTCGCACTCAATAGAGTAATGAGTAGAGCAATATTTTTAATGCCGATCGGTCTT
Source organism: Chamaesiphon sp. 336R_metabinner_41 (assembly GCA_025359915.1). Classification (GTDB taxonomy): domain Bacteria; phylum Cyanobacteriota; class Cyanobacteriia; order Cyanobacteriales; family Chamaesiphonaceae; genus Chamaesiphon. The sequence continues at coordinate 3,499 of JANYDE010000047.1, forward strand.
AGATTGTAGATCATGATTTATGAATCGGGATTTTACTAAGGGATGAAAGAATTTGAGCGGATAGTCGATGGTCGGGTAGACGTAATTTGGTTTTTACTCAAACAAATATTGTTTATTCGCAGCGGTTGTCTTGGGATAGCTGACTAAATTATCAAGAGCAAAGTTTACAGCACCAATCCTTTACCTACCTTCTTCAGTTGTACTAATATTTTTCAATCTAAAAATCATCAAATAGACAGACTTTAAATTATTTTCTAAAATAATATCTACCCCTATTGATAGATACCATCTATTTTGAACTAATTAATCCAGCCACAATATTAATCATCATTGCCACAATTGTTGTATTGAAAAAGAATGATAAAACACCATGAATTAAGCTCAGTCGGCGCATTTCGCGGGAGGTGACACTAATATCAGATACCTGTCCAGTCATCCCAATTACAAATGAGAAGTAGAGAAAATCCCAATAATCTGGCTCGATCTCACCAGGAAAATCTAAACCATCTGCTTTACATTCAGCCAGCGTTCGTTCTGGTTGATAGTAGAGATGAGCATAGTGTTGAGCGAAAATAGTATGTACCAGCATCCACGAACTAACGATCGTGATCATCGCCAGCCCTAGATGAAAAAATAACAGACTATTCTCCTTACCTTTGTCTTGCAAAATTAGACCGATCGCTACCACACTGATACAAGCGGCGATCGTAATTAAGCTTGAAATCATCACCCGTCCTTCATCTTCTTGCCGAGCAAAACGGCGCATGATCTGTGGGGTAGCGCGGAGCATCAGTCGCCAAGTTAAAACTAGAAAGCAGATCGTGAAGGCATCCCAACTACATAAGAGCCGCGATACCAAGTGAACTGAAGGAGGCAATAATACGGCGACTATTCCCGCAAGCAGTGCAGACAGCCATAGTCGAGGGCGAATGGTAAGTTTTTTAGGTAGTATAGAATCTGATTTCAAAGTGATAATCTGGTGAAGATTGTGGGGCAGATCCCCAACTTCTCCTTTGAAGTCGGGGATCTAACGGTAATGGCTGAAGGAAATTAATTTTTCGCAGGGGCAACAGCTACTTTTGTTGTGACTGTACTGACACCTTTAATTGCCTTGGCTAATCCATCAATTCGATCGAATTGAGCTTGAGTAGGTACTGTACCCGTTACCATCACGGCACCACTCTTGGCAGTCACCGCTAGGGCACTAGCAGGTAAATTAGCTTCTAATTTACTCCGCACTTCACTAGCTACATCACCATCATTGCGGTTAGTAGCTTTACCGTCATTAGCTACGTTATTTCGCTGTTCTTTCGCCCGAATATCAGAATTTAACTGGTCTTTTCTGACTTTACTAGCAGCATCGTCTTGATTCGATTTAGCTGATTCGGTACTTGGCGTTTCTACTTGGTTTGCAGCAGTCGAATCAGGTGCTTCACTGCTGGTTTTAGCCACTTCTTGACAGCCAGTCATCGTAAGTAAGATCAGACCGAAAACGGGGATAAAAGTTTTTGGGGTAATCATGAGTTGTTTCCTCTGGAAATAATGGAATGAAAGTGGGTTTGGAATCGAGGAGCAGAGTCCCAGCACATTCGTGGCTAGGACTCTACTATTGACTTATGCCTAGCCCAGATCATGAGTATGTTTGGCTGCGGCGTTACTTACATCGTATACTTGCCACTTACTGACACCTTTGCGGGTCATAATCTCTCCCGCATTGCGAACTTGATTCTCAGTGCCATCGACAACGACGAGATAGTAGCCTTGTTCGAGCAAATCGCTATAGACTTGGGCATCGTTATCAGGAACACCCAATCCAATCAGCGCACCCAGCAAACTCGCTCCACCCGCACCAATCGCCGTTCCAGCTAGAGTAGTAGCTAACGCGGTAGCCGCTGCACCAGCCATTAAGACTGGCCCTACGCCAGGAATAGCTAAAGTACCTAACCCAACTAATAAACCAGTGACACCGCCTACTGCACCGCCTGTGACAGCCCCTGCCACCGCGCCTTCATCAGCTTTATTATCAATACTGCTCTGGACTTCTACACCAGCAACGCTATCGTCAGCATCAGCATTTCGTCCGACAACTGAGACGTTATCCATTGAAAATCCGCTACGTTTGATTTCTAGTAGCGCATTTTCTACTTCCAGACGATTAGAAAAAACACCTACTGCTCTCCGTTCGTGATTCATGTCCATAGTTTTTATCCTGATAAAGTTAGATTTGATTTGATGAAAATCGATATCTTTGGTACATTCTCAGCATATTTAAAATGTCAGTCTAAATCGTCTACATTTCGAGAGAGCTTAGATCTATCAAAAGGAGTAACTACTAAGCTATTAATCTAAAAGCGATCGGCAAATATTTGCCGATCGCTTTTGGTGTTGACAATTTGACACGATCGTTCGATCTCCTAATATATTGCGATCCAGAGTAAAGGTGGATTAATAAATATAGGATTCAAACCAGTCGTAAATTCGTTCGAGTTCTAATAGAGTAACCAAACCATATTGCCAGAGAACGATCGGCAAGCTGCCATAATCAGACTGAGATTGCTTGAGAGCTAATTGAATAGAATCATCGGATAGATTCAGATTTTGACGCAGGAAGTCGATAACTTGAGGAAGATCGTGTTTGGACATCAAATTCTAATTTTTGGTTAAATTTGGATGAGTAATTCAGTAGTGAGAGCTATTTGCTGGAGTCGTTTAGTCTATACACCATTTTTGATTAGATGACGAATGACATTATCTTTGACAAGTAGCTGCCTAGAAATTTCGACAAATAGTTCCCGAAGTTGATCTACTGAGAGATTGAGCGTATTCAGCTCGATAGTTCTCATGTTAAATTGCTGTTCGATTGATAGTTCAAAGCATTCTGATGGCATAAGACAACTCCAATTTTGCAATATTTTTTCACTTGAATTAGTAAATTAAAATCGGCTCAATCGGCTAAAATTTTTAGATATCTGAAGGTCATAGGTTATCTAAAAGCCGATCGAGTGTTTAAGCATTACGGACTATTAAACCCCACAGGTAGATAGCCAGCATCGAGCCTAATACCGCGATCGCTAGCCCAGGAATACTCAAACTAGTAGCGGCAAGTTGAATACTTCCCGTCGAGATGAGGCTGTACAAACTACCACCGACAAATGCGCCAATAATTCCTAAAATGATTGTGGATAGAATCCCACCGCCTTGACTACCAGGATAGATAGATTTGGCGATCGCACCAGATAATAAGCCGAGAACTGTCCATGCAAGAATGTTCATGATTTTTGTATTTGAAAGTGTTGAGCGAAGGTCGAGTTTTGAATCCCGCCGCTTCGTTTGGATAATCCTAGAATAGCTGCTTCCTGGGAAAAATAAGTCTTCCTGATGAGGTAATTAGGTAGAGTCAAAAGTAGTATTCTCTACTGCGATTTTGCAGGTGAGGGCTGCTCTATTTTGCTGTGAAAAATAACGGTAGCAACGATTCTAAACAGATAAATACCTATTCAAACGACCTTGATACTTTAGAGAGATGAAATAGATAGATTTAAGTTTTAAATTGGATGTATGGGAAAGCTAGAGTTTCTGTTTGTTCTGTTTGATCGATATTCGATTCTAGATATCCGATCGCATAGTCTTCTAAGTAACCAGATAGATCTCCTGACTAAAATCCAAATCAAAAAAATAACATCATGAACATCAAACTAACCCTCATTGCATTGCTAAGTATGACTACTTTGTTTGTAGCTCAACCTGCACAAGCACAAACAAAACCTAACCAGATCGCTCCTTCTGTATCTTTTGGCGGTAGAACGACGGTATTTGGTGTAGATTCTAGATTTCCAGTCACCCCAAATATCTCAATTCGTCCGGCAATCCGCTTTCCCAGCGGTGGCATTGTGCTTGGTACTGCTGCTACCTACGATTTCGATATCTATGGTAGCGATACTCGACTAGAACCTTACGTCGGTGCTGGATTAAACCTCTATACTGGCGACAATAATAATAGCGGAGCCAACGTGACTGGCTACCTTATCGGTGGTGCAGACTACTCGCTTAATGACCAATTTGCACTCAAAGGCAATATTGCAATCCCTTTCAAAAGTGAATATTCCACCGATGTTACACTCGGTGTTGGCTACAAATTTTAGCCAAAAATTTTAGATCTAAGAGATCCGAAGTTACTAACAAGGGATACACCCCTACAAATTGATTGTGTAGGGGTATCCTGAATCCACTACTTTAGATAGATTGAGATTCCCTCGATTAGATTTATGGTTTAGAAGTAGCAACAATTAAATAAAAAACTTTAAGGATTTCAACATGGAAAAACTTGGAACTGAAAGAGATACATACGATGCTAATATCATCCCCGCTGAAACTGCCGCCAGAAAAGAGCGCGAAGGTGATAATTACAAGCAAATTCCTGAAGGAAATCTAGAAGGAGGAGCCGCGATCGACAACGAAGGCTTACTCAATAATTATGCCGTTGAGCCAGAAATGTATTATGAGAATCCTGGTGATGTAGAAACAAGCACAACATAAGAGCTATCCGTAGTTCCAGACAAATTGATTAGAGCAGAGTGATAACCAGTGAAATACTTTGAAAGCGATCGTTAACGATCGCTCTTTTTAGTCATTTATTATAATTGCTTTTTTCTTGAATCTAGGCAGGTATTCAATTATTGTCATCATCCTTTAGAGAGACAATCTGAATATATTTTCTCTTTCAATAGTAGGACAATTATTTAATTTCGATTCCTTTTACTTCAGTCTATAGGTTGATTCGCTAGCTAGTGAATTCGGGATAACCTAAAAACATCAACACGGAAGTCGAAAGCAAATTACTTCCAATCACAACGGAAAATATCAATGAAAATTTCTTCTTTCTGGAAACAAACTATCCGTACTGTTCAATTTTCCTTAGCGGCTCTTGTTTGTAGCGTAGCTCTGAACTTTGCTGCGGCGGCTCCTACTCTCGCTGCTCAATTACAGGTTCCTACCCCACATCTAGCCCTATTTGGCATCGGTGAAGGTCGAAAAGCTGAAGGCAAGGTCGAGCAGCTCGTTGGTAAAGTTCAAGCGAAAACTGGTAATAAGCTTGAAGGCGCATCTAAACAAGTTGCCGGACGCGCTAAGTCTGATATCGGTCGCGTCGAAGATGCTGCCCAAGAAGCTGGCGATAAAGCAGGTCAAATGGCTAAAGATGCTCGCAAAAGTGCTGCGAAAAACATGAGTAATGCTCAAGACAGCATGAAAGATACTGCCAATGATGCGATCGATAGTGTGAAAAAGCTCATCAATAAATAAGTTAATATTCAATCCATCTAATTTATCAATATCTACAGGAGAAAAACTGATGTCTTTCCGATCCTTGTTTTCGATGTTCGCTGTATTAGTTGTCTCTGCGGCACTAATTCTCGGTTTAGTTACTACTCCCTCGCTGGCAGGATCTAGCAGCGTGACTAAAGGTACCGAACAATTGCCTAAAATTGACGCGGCGGCAGAACGAGTAGCCGAACGCTCTTCCCCAATGGAACTCGAAGAAATTGAAGCTCGTAGTGAAGGTGGTCTCAATGAAATTCAAGGCTCTCTTGATGCCAACAAAATGCACAAAGCTGACACATCTAAACCAGGCACGGCGTTAGCAAAGAAAATAGAGAAAGTACTTGACAAAGTTAGCAAATAGTCTAATCGAGCTAACTGGGGTAGTTGTAAAGTTGAAATCTTACTTTTACCCCGATCCAAAATATCTACCAATAGGTTAATTAAATATCATGGCAACTAGAGCAATTAATATCGGACTGAGCGATCGCGAACGAGAAGGTTCAATTGGGCTATTAAATATGGCTTTATCTAATGCTTATCTCCTGCTGATTAAAACTAAAAAATATCACTGGGATGTCGTTGGGCCACAATTTATGACCTTACACAAACTTTGGGAAGAACACTATCAAACGCTCTCCCTTAGCGTCGATGAGTATGCCGAACGCATTCGGATGTTGGGTGGTTATCCTGTCGGTACAGCCGCCGGATTCTTGGCATACTCGACTCTAACTGAAGACCCTGGCGATATCCTGGGTGCAACTGAGATGGTCACTAGACTGGTGGATGACCATGAGGAAATTATTCGGGGCTTACGATCGGCGATCGATGCTTGTACTGATGAATTTCACGATGCTGGTAATGCTGATTTCTTTACCGCTCAAATGGAACAGCATGAGTCGATGGCGTGGATGTTGCGATCGTTTATTGAAGGCGAATCTGTTCAATCTAACGGTCAAATTCCGAGCAGTACTGCTGTTGGTATCCCTGCTGGAGTCTAAATCTATCAACGCAACTCTCTAACCTTTACCCTTCAGAAAATCCGATGACAACGATAATAGCTGAAAATCAACCAATTAACGACATACAGATTATTGAACGGACGGTTTCCGGCGTGTTAGAAAATCAAACACAAGTCCAGTCCACAATTAAACGGCTGATCGATCGCGGCATCCCTGCTGAAGACATTTCCGTGATGGGACGTAATTTTGAGTCAAATACCCGCGTTACTGGATTTATCACCAAGAAAGATGTGATTTTAGGTGGTTTGAAACAGGGCGCGATCTTCGGATCTCTGTTTGGTTCGGCTCTGAGCCTGCTAACTGGAGTCGGTGTGCTATTTATCCCCTTTGTCGGGCCAGTCGTCGCTGCCGGACCGATCGGGGCGGCATTACTGGGAGCGACATCTGGAGCCTTGGCTGGGAGCGCAGGCGCAGGCTTGGCTTCTTTACTCGCAACTCTAGGCATGACGGAAGAGAAAGCCGCGATTTACCAAACACTTGTCTCTGCGGGTGAGTTCTTGTTGATGGTAGATGTGCCGGAAACTAAGACTGGTGAGTACCAATTACTACTAGAAAGTGCTGGAGTCAAGGAAATCCATACCAGCGAGAAATCTTTGCCCCGTCCTTGTGCTGGCAAATGTAACAGCCCCGAAGATCTGACTCAAGATGTGAGATCCCATCTCTCTACCGAGGCGCAAAAGCTTTTCATTGAGGAATATAACAGCGCGATCGACAGTGGCAAGGATACTAATGATGCCCAACATGACGCATGGGATCGCATCCGCGCTAGCTTTACTGAAGACGATCGTGGTGTTTGGTCGTAATTCAAAAGCTAATTCGATCGACCTAAATTAAACTTTTCAGCGGCTTATCGTCCCGACTTATCGAGTAAGTCGGGGCAATTTTAGTTTTGACCTTTTCCCTAAAATGTGAACGGTCTTGAAATAGATCGAGAAGTAAATCTAATTTCGATTTGATATTTATGAAAAGATCCGATTACCTCCGGTAGGCTTCGCCAACGATCTCAGCTTTAAATCCAGGTAATAACGGCGAACTTAACGTATCACCAGCTAAAAGTGTCGCTACTAATTGCAATTGAGCATCGATGCGTCGATAGATTTCTAGAGTTTGTAATTGCCAATTGACGATCCAATATTCCTGTACGCCATAACGAGAATATAACTTCAGCTTGATACTTTTATCTCGCTGTTCGTTTTGTGCGCCGGAGGAGAGAATTTCTACTACCAACTCTGGCGCGATGGTAAAGTGTCCCGCCTCATCAATACCGCGCTCCAATCGCGATTGACTCGCCCACACCAAATCGGGAATCACCGCATCCGTTGGAGTGAAAACTAAACCAGGAGCTTGAAATGGTTTCCCCAGATTAGTGTGTCTAGACCAAGATTCTAGTTCAAAATGAATGTTCCCACTGATACCTTGATGGCGAATATGGGGGGCGCGAGTCACAAACAGTTCTCCTTCAATAATTTCATGTCGCAACCAGCCACCATCATCGGGCATGGCATCGAGATCTGCGGTTGTCCAGTAAAGAGAATTAACGACCATCGGTTTTACCTGCTAAGGCTTATCATTATTTTAGCTCATTCAAAGAGTCCAGCCGAGATACTATAGCGATCCTAATTTGATTTACTATTAAATCAGTACATCTGCTCATGACTCAAACTATTGATGAATAACGGTTAAAGCATAATTAATTTGTACTAAAACTTTAGATTCTCATTTAGGATCGCTATAGTACTATTGGCGGGTTGATGCAGTCCTTATTTTCCGATTGCAGTTATCCCTACATTAGAGCGTAATAGCCGATCTTTTCTGCTGTAAAAAACGTGTTATTCTGGTTGTATAGAAGTAATAAATATATCATTTATATTACTTCTGCCTAAATATTTGACCTACTCAATTCTACAGTTGTTCTAGAATATTTGATGTAGCTCTACTTTTCAATTACAGAGCAAAAAATCACGGAATCGAACTAATTTTTCGTTAACTTCCGGTCTATTCCTCTGAATTCTCCACCTTATAGAGGGAATCAGTACAGTGAATATCGACAGCCAGAGTGAGATTGTCAATAATAGAACTCTAAGTATTTTAATCGTAGATAAATTGCCAGGTAGTACAACAACCCTGGGCTGCTACCTAGTTCAACCACAGATTGAGCCAGATCTGATTTGGGAAGCTACGGACACTAGCGACGTTTTAGTCCTATCGAAACAGTTTGCGCCCGATGTGATTTTACTTAACTTGAAGAATACTGAGATCGATTGCGAAAGCTTTATTGCCCAGCTTCAACTTCTGGCTGGAACTTATCTTTTACCAACGATCGCAGTTTTGCGCGATGTCGATCGATCGAGTCAACAAAGTAGTGAAATATCTTTATCCGATCGAGCAGAATTACTCCAAAATCTCCAAGCGCAAATCGCTGCCCAATCACAAGTTGAGCAACAGTTGCGCGAACAAATGGAATCGCAGACAGATCTAATTGAAGAACTAGCCCAGGCCAATGATTTATTCAGACAACGCAATCAAGAACTCGATGCTTTTGCGACGATCATTTCTCACGATCTGCGTGCGCCGCTGAGAGGAATTGCTAACTTAGCGACTTGGTTAAGTGAAGATTTAGAGGATGTGTTAACACCAGATACACGCCAACAGCTTGGTCTCATTGAGAACCGCGCGCGACGGATGGATTTGCTAATTACTGACTTACTGGCATACGCTCGATCTGGTCAACAGCGGACTGAAAAAGTTGTTGTTGATGTCAATGAACTCCTGACCGACATGATTGATTTCCTGGCAATAAGTAATGAGTTCACCATTGAAATTGGATCGAAAATGCCGACTTTAATCACAGAAAAACTCGCACTTCAACAAGTATTTAGCAATCTGATTGTTAATGCCGTCAATCATCACGATCGTCCTAATGGACGAGTAAAAATTGTGGCTCAACTTCAATCAGATTCATATTTATTTGAAGTTATTGATGATGGCCCAGGGATTAGATCGAACGATCGAGAACGAATTTTTGAGGTGTTTCAAACCTTGCAACCGACATCTGAAAATTCAGACAGTACAGGTATCGGACTAGCCATTGCTAAAAGGATTGTCGAACTCCGTTCCGGTCAGATTTGGGTTGATTCTACCGTTGGAGCTGGATCGAAATTTAGCTTCACTTGGGCTGTTTAGAGCTGAGAACAACCTCATAAATTGCCCTTAACTTACCTCTAAAGATAGATTCGATCGGGGAATGAGATAGATAAACTCAGATAGATTATTAGTGGTAAAAATTCATGCAGGAATACGATATTGTTATCATTGGTGCAGGTCACAATGGGCTTGTTTGTGCTAGTTACTTACTCAAAGAAGGCTATAGCGTTTTGCTGTTGGAAAAACGCTCGGTTCCGGGTGGCGGTGCTACTACCGAAGAAGCGATGCCGGAAGAGGCTCCTGGCTTTAAATTCAATCTGTGCGCGATCGACCACGAGTTTATTCACCTCGGCCCGGTGGTGGAAGAATTAGAGCTAGAAAAGTATGGACTCAAGTATTTGTTCTGCGATCCAGTTGTATTCTGTCCGCACCCCGATGGTAAATATTTTCTCGGACGCAAGTCTGTGACAGCAACCTGTGCAGAGATTGCGCGTTATAGTCCGCGTGATGCCGAGCGGTATCGCGAATTTATCGATTTTTGGCAACGACTGCTACAAGGCATCACTCCGGTGTTCAATGCACCGCCTAAATCGATCATCGATATTGCTGGGAATTACGATATCCCCAAACTTCAAGATTTATTTTCCGTTTTAGGGCCGCCGAACAAAACCTTAGATCTGTTTCGGACGATCCTGAGTAGTGCTGAGGACAATATTAGTGAATGGTTTGACTCGGAGTTCCTCAAAGCACCCCTGGCGAGACTAGCTTCGGAATTGGGTGCGCCGCCCAGTCAGAAAATGCTGGCGATCGGGGCGATCATGATGGCAATGCGTCATCATCCTGGGATGGCTAGACCTGTGGGTGGGACTGGTGCGCTGGTAGCTGCGCTGTTGAAATTGATTCGGAGTTTGGGTGGTGTAGTATTGACTGACCAGGCGGTGGAAAAGATCTTAATTGATGATGGTCGAGCTGTGGGAGTTCGGGTCAAAGGCGGAACTGAGTATCGCGCCAAACACGGGGTGATTTCTAATATCGACGCACAACGGCTATTTCTACATCTCGTAGATAGTAATGATGTGGCTAAAGCCGATCCGCACCTGCGCGATCGATTAGACCGTCGCATTATCAATAATAATGAAGCGATCCTCAAAATTGATTGTGCCCTATCCGAACCATTGCGTTTCGATCGTTACCAACATCAGGATGAATTTCTAGTTGGTTCGGTGCTGATTGCCGATTCGGTCAAGCAGGTAGAAATCGCACATAGCGAGCCAACCGTCGGCAAAATTCCCGACTCCGACCCGTCCATGTATGTAGTAATGCCAACTATGCTCGACCCTTCAATGGCTCCTCCAGGCAAACATACGCTGTGGATTGAGTTTTTTGCGCCTTATCAAGTAGAAAACGCCGCAGGAACTGGGTTAAACGGGACGGGATGGACGGATGAATTGAAAAATAAAGTTGCCGATCGCGTGATTGATAAGTTAGCCGACTATGCCCCCAATGTCAAAAATGCAATCATGGCGCGACGGGTAGAAAGTCCGGCGGAAATCGGCGAACGGCTAGCCGTCTTGAAGGGCAACTATTATCACATCGATATGAGTTTGGAACAAATGATGTTTTTCCGTCCCTTACCCGAGCTGGCAAACTATAAAACGCCGATTGATGGGTTATTTTTGACTGGGGCCGGAACTCATCCAGGCGGTTCGATTTCGGGAATGCCAGGTCGCAATTGTGCGCGAGTATTTTTGCAGGCAAATCAACCCTTGAAACAAGCAGTCAAGGAAGCCACAGAATCGATCGGCTCGACAGTTAAATCCATTTTTAACCAAATCTAACTACAGTAACTCTTGCCGATCGATGAGAGCTGGATCGAACAGCTTGTTTTTCCATTTTCCTACCAATAACTAGTAACTTAGGTTATTAATTTAAATCTACCTTTTGGTAGAAGGTTTACCAACAACTAAATGTTAGTCTAGTATTGTAGGTTCGTTGAGCATGGTAAAGAAATTTTCCTTTGATCGAGTAGTGATCGAGCAATCTAAAACGTTGCTCAATCACTACTTTGAAAATTGATTAACGATGGTGAAAAATTCCAGTTTTAACTAAGTCATAAATATTTAAGGATGTGTGTTATGAAACATTTATTAGCGTCAGCATTATCAGACAAAGTGGCTGATGTTCGTAAAGCTTTGTTCAATATTTTTTGGTCGATTGGATTAGCTAGTTTGTTACTTGCTACAAACTTAGTCTTTTCCCAGTATGGATATGCAGCAACTCCAAGCCAGCAAGGCAATCCCAGCGTGATTCAACCATTTGAATTAACGAAGCCAGCAGCAACCCGTGAAGAGGCTTACGATGAGATCGCTGAACTCAATAAAGACCCCAAAGCACTAATTGCTGCTGAAAACAAAGAAGAAAAAGCCGCAGAAAACCTATTTAAAGCAGAACAAAAAGCTGCCCAAGATCTCGATCTTAAATAATCAAAATAACTTTTAAGCAAGTAAGACAGCACTGCTTCTGGATGCGCTCCGCTTTGGGTAATGCTTCAGTTGAGGTTGCTGTCATCTCCCAAACATTAAATAAGGCGGAAGTTTGATATGAATATGAAAGATAATGCCGAACAAGTAGCAGCCCAAACTCACAATGGTGCAGAAGAGCTTAAATCTAAAGCTGGGGATATAGTGGAAAACGTCAAAGATAAAATCGGTGATGCGATCGACAGTGTTAAGGCTAAGATGGACAAGGCTGAGGATAAACCCTCTGAAGTTGTGGGCGAACCAAATGACGAAGATGAAGCTAAGAATGCGGTTGCTGAAGCAAAGGCAGACGTTTACAACCTGAAATAATTCGTCGAAATCATAGAATCTAAAAAGTCGATCCTCCGGGATCTAGTCGAAGAACGACGCGAAGTTAGGCAGTCGAAACAGCAACAAGAAATTTTGCACGACTTAGTTGCATTGATGGGTGTTGAGTCTAATTAGTAACTAATTTTCAATTCATGTGATGCGATCGGTTAAATATCGATCGCATCGCATTAATTGAAAACATTATCCAGCAGTCAACATTCGATATTGTCACACCGAGATCGTGACGATTAGGGTATATTTAGATACGATCGAAATCTCATTTCTTAGCTGCTTTAGCTGCTTTAGCTGACTTAGCTGCTTTAGGCGTTGTCTCAGTACTCTTTGTAGCTGGCATCTTAGACAAAACTGCCAAGATCCCGGTGCGTCCCGTTTCCATCGTGGCATCACTGAGTAAATCCTCAACTGACACTGATAAAACAGACTCGATCGTTTCTTTAATAAAAGGTTTAATCGCATCACTTAAATTCGATCGCATTTGTTCAGCAATCCGATCTTCCCCAGTTTCAACTAATAAATTTTCGGCTGGAGTAATGGAGTTTTCAATCACGATCGCTACTTTTTGATCGAATAATTGACAGGTGATTTTGCTAGGTTGATGTCCGAGTTTTTCTTTGTAGAGAGCCAGAAGTTTCTGAGATAGCTGTCTTTCTAGTTGACCGCTAGTTAAATCTGAAGTCATGATGTTATTTTTAATTATGGACGTAGATCTCTAATCAACAAGCTGCAAGCGCACCAACTGAGTCAAGTTGGGGTTGAGGTTGCTGGTAAGGATGTAGTTCTCGACTTCTTTGGATTAGAAACCCAGAGAGCGATCGGAGAGAGCGAGTTTGAGAACCTTGCCGTATATCAATTTAAAGGCAGAAGGCTCTGAAACAACATCATCTGCGATGTTAGCTTCGATAATCTTAGGTTAGCTGATAACTATCACTTCTTACGAGTACCCTTGGAAGTATCTTGCTGCAAGTTTCATATTCCTTTAGGTAGAGAGATGCTAAGATTTTTGTGAAATATATCTCTTTGGATAGAAGGTCGATCGCTCGCAAAGTGATAAAGTTTTTAACAGCTCCAAAACTATCAGCAATGAAATTAGTTTCCGATCCGTCGATCGATCTCAAGATTGCCAAAATGCAGGAACGAATGCGATGGAATCACCCATTGTTTGAGCAGTTGAGGATCGATCGGACCCAACTAGAATTAAGTGATGGAGAGGGAGACGGCGAAGGGTTTACTTTTTGCGTGTTGGGCGATAGTGGCAGTGGCGTTCATCAGCGCGATAGTCCGCAGCGGCGCGTTGCCGAACTAATGTTGCGAACGTCTCCCACAGCTAAGTTTATCCTCCATACAGGCGATGTCGTCTACCTCGTCGGATCGAGTGAACAGTACCCAGCAAATTTTATTCGACCCTATCGCGAACTATTAGTGGGTGGTGATGCACCCGGTCGAATCCGCTATGACTCGATGGTATTCAATCGCCCATTTCTGCCAGTACCAGGCAATCATGATTACTACGATTTGCCGATCGCTTATGGGCTACTTTCACAACTTTTACGACCACTGAGAGCCGCTTTTCGCTATTATATTGATTTGGATGTAGGCTGGCATGGTTCAGATTGTGGCGATGCCTATGCTAGAGCTTTTTTAGACTATCTCCAGGATGTGCCCGAATCAGCACTTCAGCAGCATCTAGAGCGACATTATACTGCCCAAACCGCTACTGGTAGAGGGTTGTGTTATCACCCTGGAAAGTTCACTCGGCTCCCCAATCGGTATTATCGGTTTCGCTATGGAGGGATTGACTTTTTCGCGCTAGATTCCAATACCTTTAATGTTCCACTGCCGATTCCGCTTCACGGACACTGCGTGAACGAACCTAACCAGAAAGGAGCAGCTCATCGTCAGCGGTTGCTGGCAGATCTCGATCGACTGCAAGTAGAACGCGACAAACATTTGACAGCGATAGTCAATTTAGACCCCGATCGTGCTAATCAGCAGCCGCCAGATCCCCGAGAACTTCTCGATGATTTACTAGGAAAGGTCGAACAAATTGAAGAATCAATTCGAGATCTGGAAAAACAGCTAGATCCTAATACCGCCAGTCAGAAAATCGATATCGAACAATTGGAGTGGCTCGAACAGGGACTAGTCAGATCTTGGCAAGATCCCACAGTGCGGGGCAGAATGATCTATTTCCATCATCCGCCCTATGTCACCGAAACCACTAAATGGAACCAAGGTCAAACCCTAGCAGTACGACATTATTTACGTACCGTATTCGATCGAGTCGAACTTCAAGTCAAACAGCTCATCGAGCGTCGTCCGTTAGTCGATTTAGTCCTGTGTGGTCATGCTCACTGCTTTGAACACCTGGAAACCCTAGAAACTGGTCATGCCGATCGACAAATTCAATGGGTGATTTGTGGTGGTAGCGGCTTTAGTCTACGTCGCCAACGCCCAGAGGGCACAATTCTGCAAGAACGGGTGAATGGGCAGTTGCAAGATGTGGCAGTCTCTCATCAGTTTATTGGTAAGACCGGACATGGCACAGATAAACACCGCGCCTACTCATTTCTGGAAGTTGATGTCGCCCCTGGACGAGAATTGAAATTTAGGCTCAAACCTCACGTTGCAGCCTATCATCAACGAGAATGGGAATACTACACCAGTGAGTCAGGGCAGCGATCGGTTGGAGATCATTATCTTTAGATTTATGAAGAATTTCATACCAAAGATCGATCGTGGTCAGCGTATGCTTGAGATCAATTTGAGGAAGATATTGCAAATATATGATTGCAAGATACCCAATCAGCAATGCCACAATAATGCGGGAGCAATTAATAAATTGCTCCCATATAAAACAATACATCTTAGATTGTAACAGACTACGATCTTAGTCTCGATCGCCCAATATTTCTACCTTTGTCCGATCGATAATGTCAATTAGTTCTTGACGATCGTGTTCCCGAATCAAATATCGCCAAGCAAACTGGATAACTGACACCAAACCCACAATTTTCAGGAGTGGCGTAACTAGAGGAATATCATCAATTGTCCCCAAGACTGCGAACACAAATTTAGCACTAATAATAGCTAGAGCAATCCAACCTAGAGTGATAAAAAGTGGCCGATTGTTGTTGAAAAATTCAGTGACGATGGACTTTGCTTGTTCAAAAGATGCTGTTAGCTCTGACTGAGTTGATTGCCAAGCTTCGGCTGAATCGATTTTTGGCTCATCAGTCACGATTGTTGGTTCGATCGTTTCAGGCAAATCTGCTAGGGTGCTGGTGTTCATTTCAAATATCTGAGTTGGTGCGTTTTCATTTGTTGTGATTGATTCAGCATCATCAGAAATATGTGTAGGTAAAGATTCCGTTTTCATGCTAATTTCTCGATCGTCTCTGATAATATTATTTTTCATTAGAGTTGTGTAGATAATTTAACTGCTTTAGATCATGATATCTATAGGCAAGATTGCTTTTCATCTATAATTAGAGAGATATTTCTTGTAGAATCCAGAATATATTCAAGCTTGACAATATCGATCGACTAACGCCTGATAGTTAGCTTGATATTTTGAATCTTTAAGCACAATCTCAATCCGAATATCTCCGCAATCATGACTAGGTAGGCTAGCAAGTGCCTGCAATAGTTCACTAGCAACTTTGAGTGAATTAGTAGACCCATAGACTGTCGGCGGACTTATTCGTCGATCTAAATTTTCGGGCAAAGGATCGAATCCGATAGCACTAGATTCCGCTATCAATTAATATATCTGTCTTTTGATAGATGCTAGATCGCCAGTTTGTTTGCTATCGTTACTGACATTGATAAGCTACAAAGTTACAGAGGAAAATCTTATGATTGAACGTGGGTCTACAGTTCGGATTCTTCGATCGGAATCTTATTGGTTTCGGGAAGAAGGTACCGTCGCCGCGATCGACAAGAGTGGTATCAAATATCCCGTAATTGTGCGGTTTGATAAAGTTAATTATGCGGGTGTCAATACCAATAACTTTGGATTGCACGAGCTACAAGAAACAGCCGCGCCGACTGCAAAATCCAAATCGACTGCCTCACCTGGAGGTAAGCAGACAACAATCGAGCCAGCTACCCGCCGCACTGGGCAAGGTGACATGAAGGCCGATGTTCGCCCAGGTGCCGATCCTGAATCAGCAGCCGTAGACGATCCAACTGTTGAAGGTGCGCCTAATCAAGGAACAGAATCGAGATAGATAATTGGGGGCACTTCACAAATTGCCCCACAACCATCTTTTGTAGACTACATTCTACACTTGAGCTTAACCGCTGCGATCGATCCAGATCTGCGGTAAATGCCAGCACAGCAATACTTTTCAAGCTAAGTTAAAATCTGGATCTAGACACATTAACTCTTTACTTGGAAGTAGGTATCGTTTTGGAACAGCCCATTCGGATTGCGATCGTTGAAGACCATGAACTGACACGGATGGGGCTAGAAGCAGCTCTTCAACGCCGCGATGGACTGGAAGTCGTTGGTGATGCTGCTAACGGTCGTCAGGGTTTAAATCTATTAAACAAGACTAAGCCCGATTTGGCGATCGTGGATATTGGTTTACCAGATATTGATGGAATTGAACTGATTCGGCTATTTAGGGAAGGTCAAGGCGAAAATCCGGTTACTACCAAGATTCTAATGTTGACGATGCACAGCGGCGAAGACTCGGTCATGGCGGCATTTGCAGCAGGCGCAGATGCCTACTGCATGAAAGATATCAACATGGATAAACTCGAAGAGGCAATTCGATCGACTCATGCAGGCAACCCCTGGATCGATCCGACGATCGCTAGTATTGTTCTTCACCAACTGCGCCAAAATACGCCATCAGCAGCAGTTATCGATCGAGACAAAACCATCCAAATTAAAGGCTTGGATGGCGATTACGCTGACATCGTTGGTAGTGCCGGATTAACCGATCGAGAAATCGAAATCTTACAATTAATCGTGCGCGGCTCTAGTAACTCAGAGATTGCCGAGCAGTTATTTGTGACTGTCGGTACTGTCAAAACCCACGTTCGCCATATTTTAAATAAACTCTGCGTAGACGATCGCACCCATGCCGCAGTCTTAGCTCTACGAGGCGGTTTAATTGAGTAGATCTAATGGCGATCGATCCTAACGACTAAGTTCGATTCCAAACAACTCGACAAATATCGATCGCTACTCTATCAAAAGAGAGCGATCGAGCAGTTCAACATCCATCTCTTTTGGTAGATGGTTCTGCCTGTTAGGTTCTGTAAAGTAAAGACATCGAGAGATTTGATAGATTAAGTTGACAAAAACACTTAGTTAAAATCCTCGGTCTTTAAACCAAAACTTACAGGATTATTTGCTATGAGTATCGAAGAAAGAGCTAAAGCCGCTGCTAAAAATGTTGAAGG
Organism: Chamaesiphon sp. 336R_metabinner_41; assembly: GCA_025359915.1. Lineage (GTDB taxonomy): Bacteria > Cyanobacteriota > Cyanobacteriia > Cyanobacteriales > Chamaesiphonaceae > Chamaesiphon. The sequence continues at coordinate 21,266 of JANYDE010000047.1, forward strand.
TAAACTTCAAGAAGGTGTTGGCAATTTAACGGGAAATAATGCCGATAGTCTGGAAGGTAAAGCAAAGCAACATGAAGCTGATGCTCGCAATACGGCTGAAGACCTAAAAGAAAAGGCTGCCGATTTAGCTGAAGGTGCAGCAGAACGGGTAAAAGCTGCGGCTTCAAATATTTCGGGAAAAGTAGAAGAGATGATTGGTAATGCCACTGACGATCCAGCAAAAGTAGCTGAAGGCAAAGCTAAACAAGCTGAAGGCTACGTCCGCAACGCCAAAGAAGATCTTCGCTAATAGCTAACCTTTGGTAGTTTCCGATCACACATAACTTTTTTTAACGTGAGTTCGGGATAAGCTGCACGAACAGTCGCGGGTGGGTGTTGAGCGAAACCAATATCCTTAACCCGTTGGCGTAGCATCTGGAACCAGGAGAAACTCACGTTTTTTTAGAGTAAATCTAGGTGGCTTAAATCGCCTATATTTATCTCTTTACTAAGTATCTACGCAGAATTAATTGCACAATATTTTGACTAGATGCCTTTTTCATCAGGGATTTGAAAATCTTGACTATGCAATTAATTCTGTTCAAGTACTTATTAATACTCGATCGCTAAATTATTTCCCTTAAATTGGAGTTTACTATGCCACGTCTCATTGGAAAACAATCGAATCCAGGCATCCCACTTAGTCTGTTAGTCTTAGCATCGATCGCGACAATAACCGGATTAGAATACGTCGGAGCTATCAATATTGTCAACGAGTTTGGTAACGATAGATTAGAAATACGTAGCTATCCATCACAACCGACAAATTGAGCCAGATTTACACAGATAAATAAAATATTAATAAAGTTGAGGACACAACAAATGCGTAAAGGTAATGACATCATCGGCAAAGCAATTGTTGCTTTTGATACTGGCGAGAAAATTGGTAGAGTTAAAGACTTGATTTTCGATCAAGAGCGTAATTATTTAGTGGCTTTACTCGTCCAAGAAGGCGGTTTGATGAGTGAGGCTAGGGTTGTTCCCCTAGTGGCGATTCAGTCGATTGGCATGGATGCAGCGATCGTCAGTAGTGCAGATAGAATCATCCCTGCCAAATCAGATCCGACTGTAGCCAATATTCTCGATCGCAATAACATCATGACTGGCACCCATATCATGACTGTATCCGGTCAAGATTTGGGCAAAATGGTGGATCTCTATTTTGATGAAACCAGTGGCGCGATCGAAGGATATGAAGTCTCTGGGGGGATTTTTGCCGATGCTTACTCTGGTAGGTCTTTTGTCCCCGCCGTCCAAACCCTGCGAATCGGCAAAGACTACGCCTTCGTCCCAGTGATGGTAGCAGACTTGATGGAAGAACAGGTGGGTGGGATCAAAGCTGCCATCCAAGATACGAGCGATAAGATGCAGGTAGCCGCCCAAAAAGCTGGCGAACAGATTTCCGAAGTCAGTCGTCAGGCTACCACTCAAATTGCTAACGCGATCGTCGATCCTGAAAGTCAAAAACAGTTTGTCCTGGGGCGCAAGACAGAATCAGAAGTCCTCCGTCCTGATGGATCGGTATTTATCCCCGCTAACAAGTTGGTAACGGTTGCTGATGCTAAGGCGGCGGAACAATTAGGCATTTTGGATCGGCTTTACCGTGCTGCTGGTGGCAATCTGACTGAGGATGCGATGCAACGGGCGCAAGAAATTGGTAAAGACGTGAAGGACAAAGCCAGCGATGTCGCTCAAGGCGTAAAGGACAAAGCCAACGCTGCGGCAGCTCACTACACGATCGATCAAGCTTTGGGACGCAGAGTGACAACGACAGTCCGCACCCGTAACGGTTCGATCGTCGCAGCATCAGGTCAAATCGTTACGCAGCAAACGATCGAGCGGGCACAGACACATCATCTGGAAGAGGCACTATTGCGCTCTGTCGGTCTTTCCACCAGTAATGCGGCTAAATCTAGTACGAATGATGCCCTAAATGCAGCCTCTTACCAGCTTGGTCACACAGCAGATCGCTTCTCTCAATCGACGATCCAGGGGACAAGCTCTGTCATTGATTGGGTGAAACAAACCAGCGAGAAAGTCCGCGCTCAGAGTACTCACGCGATCGAAGAACAACAAATTAAAGGTGCCCTCGGTCGTGCCACCACTCGCGTAATTTTGGACAAGCAAGATCGGGTGATTTTAAATTTGGGTGAATTAATTACTCATCAATCGATCGAGGCTGCTAGACACTCTGAAGTGTTGGAAGTCTTACTATCATCGGTTTATACCAAAGCCCCTGAGTTTAGCCAAGCAACCTTAACCGCTCCAGAAGCAGGTCGAGCATCTTTACCCCACGCTAGTTAAATCTACACTGGAGATCGTCTCATGTCAGAAAATAATCGGGTTCAAGCAGTTGTAACAAATATCGCGATGGCGATTAAATATCGAGTTCTGGCTTTTTTCAACCGCCACGAGGGAGAAATTCAGCAATTCAAACGACAAGTCACTGATAAAACTACGGAACTCGTTGGCGAAGCCTCTCTGAAAGAGATTCGCGGTTTAGCTCAACGCTATCCAGAACGATATTCGGCACTCAAACAGCAGGCAAGTCAAGCGCAAACTTGGTACGAACAACAACTCACCGAGCAGAAAGCTAACCCAGATCGCCCTCTCCTAGTAGACCAAAATAACCACCGTTTAACCGGAAAAATGGAAGAATTAGGTCGAAACGTTGCCCAAACAGAACGCGAAGTTCGATCGAAGATTGCCGCTAAATTGCAATCGAAAACACCGAAATCTTAATCCCAAAATTCTCTCACATATTCATTTGGAGCATCAATTATGAAATTACTACGTTATATTTTAGCGATCGCTTTGCCCCCAGTCGCGATTTTTCTAGAGTACGGGATCGGTACCACTTTGTTGATCAGCATCGGACTGACCCTACTCGGCTGGGTGCCTGGTTCGATCCATGCTGTCTGGGCAACAGGTCGCTATTACGAAAACGCCGGATCGGAAAACAATTAATAACAAGGAGCAAATCATGACTGGATTTTTATTAACCACATTAGTTACCGCACTCAGCTTGTTAGTAGTAGATACACTATTTTCTAGCGTTTATATTAGTAACTTTCCCGTTGCCATCATTGCGGCGATCGTTTTAGGTCTAATTAATAGTTCGATTCGACCGATATTGTCCCTACTATCTCTACCAATTAATCTATTAACGCTTGGACTATTTTCCTTTGTAGTCAATGGAGTTTGTTTCTGGTTGGCAGGGGTATTAGTACCTGGATTTTCTGTCAGCGGGATTGCCGCAATTCTGCTAGCCCCAGCGATCGTTTCACTCAGTACAACCTTCCTCAATAGTTATCTGGTCGATCGCAGCTTGCCCAGTTTCGCCAATCTAACCAATTCTGACAAATCGCTAGAGTCAGGGCAGGAATAACAGATTGTGTCGATCGCAGCTTTCCTCAACACTTAATTTTAAACATCATCCAGTTAGCTTCTAAGCTGCTGGTGATGTCTTTTTCTGTCGGTGTATAGGAGAAGTACTATTTAACCCACATTCCGCACTTCATCAAAAACCGACTACCGCACGGTTAAAATCGCTGATTTATTTGAAGTACACAAATGTGGGATTTAATTTGTGAAACGATTTCACCCTTGGCAATTTCCTTGCGTACCATTGCAGCTAACTAGTAGCTGAAACATAATTGCTAATTGGAAGTTCTCGTCTTTTGAATCATCTCTTGAATTGTCTCAGTTTCGCCAATTTCATAAAGAACGATCCTCTTGCAGAGGGGCTGTGCCAACGAACCATCCTCAATGGTAAAGATTTGCTGAACTGTTGTATCTACCAGTAAATTGCCTTGCAAATCTCTGATGACTTGATGAACAGTAACAACATTTCGATTGTTTTCATCCGTCTCAAATTTTAAGGCTTCAAGCTGCACTTGAATCACCTGATATTGATTAGTCCAGTATTCGCGCACCGCGTCGCGTCCATAGACGAAACCACCTTCTACCCCATTCGCCCATTTCACGTCTGGGTGCATCACCGAGATAATTGTTTCAAGCTCGCGATTGTTGAAGGCTTCGTACAAACTTTGCAAAAACTGTTGATTTGAACTCATGATTCAGGCTTAGTCAATGTCACGAATGATTTAAGATTACTATATCTTAGACCGATCGCTTTTTCCAACAGCAAGATAATCTAAACCAATGAAACTAGAAGTCGGTTGCCATCTCAAATTTGACGCACTTGAACCTACACCGCTCGTGCTAATGCTCAAACCTCGCAGCGGTGACAGTCAATGGATTTTACGAGAGGCTTACTCATTAGCACCTTTTGTACCTGCAAGGGAATATACCGATGCCTATGGCAATCTCTGTCAGCGGTTAACGACTCCCGTGGGGGCGTTTAGTATTCGCACTGAAGCATCGATCGAAACTAGTGACACGATTTCTGTTGCACCAGGCGCACCGATGACATCGATCGATTGCTTGCCCGATTGGACTTTGCAGTTTTTACTACCTAGCCGCTACTGTCAGTCAGACCAACTCATCGACTTAGCGGAGGAAATCAGCGCGGATTGTCTGCCAGGATACGACCAAATAGCCGCAATCTCGGCATGGATTCACGATCGAGTCGAGTATCAGTATGGTACCAGCAATGCCTCTACATCCGCCCTCGATACCGCCCAGCAGCGGGTGGGAGTCTGTCGGGACTTCGCACATCTGGGTATTGCCTTGTGTCGCGCTCTGGACATTCCGGCACGGATGGTAGTTGGCTATCTCTACCAATTAGAGCCAATGGACTTGCACGCCTGGTTTGAAGCCTATCTGAATGGTCAGTGGTACACTTTTGATGCTACCCAAGCACAGCCGCGCGGTAATCGTGTCGCGATCGCCTATGGACGAGATGCGGCTGATGTGGCTATGGCTACTCAGTTTCGCCCATTGACTTTGACTAGTATGGAAGTTTGGGTCAACCCGATTACCGATTTGGAACTATCATAAATTCTTGTCTAGGAGCGAATTAGCCAATGAACACCACATTATTCGACAAACTATTTAGAGATGCTAATGGTGAGATCGTCATCGCTCAAGCACCAAATTTACCATTGATTGTTTGGCTTGCAGCTAGCTTACTCAAATTAATTGATACAAATAAAGATATCGATTTAGGATTGGATATCCTCGCTGCTGGTTCCTTATTTATCTGGGCTATCCAAGAATTATTTCAAGGTGTTAATTACTTTCGTAGAGGTTTGGGTGCGATCGTCCTGATTTGGTTAATCGCATCAAAAATTCAGCAAGTAGCAACTGGTGAAGTTGCGTTACAGTAAATAAACTTTCAACTGAACAACAACAATCCATGAAAACTACTGCCTACGCAGCCGAAACCGCTACAAGTCCTCTCGCACCTTTCCATTTTCAACGTCGCGATCTTGGTAAGCATGATGTTCAGATCGAAATTCTATATTGCGGCGTGTGTCACTCAGACTTACACACCGTCCGTAGCGAATGGCAAGGTACAACTTACCCCTGTGTTCCTGGTCATGAAATAGTTGGGCGGGCTGTCCAAGTCGGCGAGGAGGTCAACAAATTTAAAGCCGGAGATACCGTCGGGGTCGGCTGTATGGTCGATTCTTGCCGCAGTTGTGCCAACTGTCAAGACAACCTCGAACAGTTCTGCGAAAATGGAACCACTTTTACTTATAACTCTGCCGATAAACATACTGGCGGCATAACCTATGGTGGATACTCCGATGGTATTGTAGTAGACCAAGCTTTTGTCCTAAAAATCCCCGATAACTTGGATCTTGCTGCCGCCGCTCCACTCTTGTGTGCTGGAATCACTACTTATTCGCCATTGCATCATAACAATGTGAGCAAAGGTCAGAAAGTTGGTGTGGTTGGACTTGGGGGACTGGGACACATGGGGGTAAAGTTGGCAAAAGCTCTAGGCGCACATGTGGTTGTCTTCACCACCTCATCAAATAAAGTTGAAGATGCACTCCGACTCGGAGCAGATGAAGTAGTCAATTCCAAGAATGCTGATGAGATGAAAAAACATCTAAATAGTTTCCATTTCATTCTTGATACTGTGTCTGCTCAACATGATATCAATGCTTATTTGGTACTTTTAAAACGTCAAGGCAACCTTACCCAAGTTGGTGTGCCACCAGAACCACTATCATTGAATGTTGGTAGTCTAATCTTTGGTCGGCGGAGTCTCAGTGGTTCCCTGATTGGTGGCATCAAAGAAACTCAAGAAATGCTAGATTTTTGTGGTAAGCATAATATCACTTCCGATATCGAGCTTATTTCGATTCAGCAGATCAATGAAGCTTACGATCGATTGGTGAAAAGCGACGTTAAATACCGCTTCGTCATTGATATGGCATCATTACAATAGGCAGTAACTTAACTCAGCACAAAACTTCCAGACTGAATAAATGTTAGCATTATTGATGATTGCTGCGATCGAGCTAGATAATTCAATAGACTTCCTGCGAAAGTCAGGCTTTAGGCTTTAGGGAGAGTCATAGACAAAAACAGTATTAGAAAAGACTTTATTTTTACTTCCGCAGGAGGTCTAATATTTATTAACGATCGATAAACTCTCGATCGTACTGAGGTGATTGGGTGCCTAGTTGTCGATCCCAAAAGGTAAAGTACAACCCATAATGTAATGTGTATTGATGATGGTGAATTGCATGGTGAGCTGGCCCTGTAAACCAGCGACTACACCAGTGATGAGGGAAATTAACAGGTAATCTTTCAAGTCCCAAATGATTGACTACTGCCCACACCGTCATCGTGATTAATATGGCAATGACTGTGATAAAGTGCAGTGGAATTACAAAAACAATTGCCACTAAAAATAAGGATTGAACGATCGCTTCTGGCGGATCGAAAGCAAAGGATGTCCAAGGGGTGGGTTGTTTCGATCGATGGTGTCCTTGATGCCACCAGCGGAATAACAATGGGTGATGGAACAATCGATGCAAAAAGTAAAAATAGGTGTCTTGGAGGACGATCGCGATGGCATAGCTAACGCCTAAATACCACAGGGGATATTCATACACATCGCTATACAGACGGGTGATGCCTAGTTCGTATGCTGTGACGATCGCTGCTGCGGCTAATGCAAATACAACTGAGGAAATTACCGAAAGTTTGATGTCTCGCCTAATTGATTTCCAGGGTGGTGCCAATTTATTGCTGCTTTCTAACAGAGGTTCTTCATCAGTGACAGTAGCTTGACTGAATGTTCCATACAATAGCAGATGAGTTCCTCCGGCTAAGATAAAATATCTGGCGAGGATAATGCCAAAGAAAGCAAATCCATAAAATGCAAATGAGTGGTCGGTCAATTTGGCTATCTCTAGTGAATGTTTAGGTGCGATCGAATGTAAGTTAATAAATTCTAGTTAAATCGAAGAAGGAAATCTAATATTCTAGAGACATTGGATTTCCTGCCGATCTGAGACTAATTAACTGGAATAACGACTGTTTGAACTAGATCCCAGTAGTGTAGAAAGCCTTGATTAGAAGCTAATTCAGTTATTAATGCAGCCACAAATCCAATCATAGCAAAACGACCGTTCCAGTTCTCAGCCTGGGGCGTAAATCCCCAATACCAGCGGTTGCGATTTTCTTGGAGAGTGGGTGTATCAATAATTGGTGTAGTGATTTTTTGAGTAGGATTTGTCATGATGGATACCCTAAATTATGTATATGGTTATAAGAATTAGTGCGAGTTTGAGCAGTAAAATAATTACTCATTACCCTGACTAAATATTATCAATCGTGAACAGATGTGAGCATCTATCAAATGGGTGAGATCTTAGCTGCTTGCGACAGCCAAATCCACAAGGGGATTAATCCCCTTGCTAATAGCCAAATAAAAGAACCAAGTTTAAATTTAGTCCTCTTTAGAGGACTAAAACTATGAGACTGGGGATTAATCCCCAGGCGGATTTGAATGAAGCATTAATCTTTCAGTGGGAAAGAAGTAGACATTCCCCAATAATCATCAGTATCAACATATACAAATTAGTCGATCGATAGATCACTCTTTTGGGAGATAGACAAGTCAATCTAAATTCACCGAAGATTACGAGGTATCCAGGTTTTAATCTGGATTTGTCAACTTTATAAAAAGTAATTATGTCTGACCCCAACGGTGTAATGATGCAGTATTTTCATTGGTATTGCCCTGAAGATGGTAGTCTGTGGAACCAAGTGGCAGAAAAGGCTAGTGATTTAGCCCAGGCTGGCATCACATCACTCTGGCTACCACCTGCATACAAAGGCACTGGTGGCGGCATGGATGTCGGCTATGGAGTTTACGATCTGTTTGACTTGGGCGAATTTGACCAAAAAGGCTCAGTTCGGACTAAATACGGCACCAAGGATGAATATGTTCGCGCTATTCAAACTGCTCAAGCAGCGGGGATTCGGATCTATGCTGATGTGGTGTTAAATCACAAGCTAGGTGCAGATTTGGAAGAAGAGATGGAAGCAACTCCATTTAGTCAAGACAATCGGAATCAGACAGTTGGTGAGTATCAGAATATCAAAGCTTGGACACACTTTACCTTCCCTGGGCGGGCAGGCAAATATTCGCCGATGGAATGGCATTGGTGGCATTTTGACGCGATCGATTACAATGCTTTTAATCAAGGTGAATCTGCTGTTTACTTACTTAAAGGTAAATCTTTCGACAATAATGTCGATCTAGAAAAAGGTAATTTTGATTACCTCATGGGTTGCGATCTGGATATGGAAAATCCCGAAGTTGTAGATGAACTCAAGTATTGGGGTGAATGGTATTATGACACCACTAACGTTGATGGCTTTAGATTTGATGCCGTCAAACACGTATCGGCAGAATTCTTTCAGGAATGGATCGAACACGTTCGTAATTATGCCAAACGCGATCTATTCGCCGTGGGTGAGTATTGGTCATATGAAGTAGATGCGCTCCATTATTTCATTGAAGCAACTCAAGGTAAAGTTAGTTTATTTGACGCGCCATTACATTACAATTTCCATGTTGCTAGTCAAGCAGGTGAGAATTACGATCTGACCAAAATTTTTGATAATACCCTAGTTCAACATCAACCGACTCTTGCTGTCACCCTAGTAGAAAATCACGACTCTCAGCCACTCCAGTCGCTAGAATCGATCGTTGAAGCTTGGTTTAAGCCACTTGCCTATGCGCTAATTTTACTCAGAGAAGCCGGATATCCTTGTGTTTTTTATGGCGACTATTATGGCGCGCATTATAAAGATAATAAAGACGGTAATGAGTACGAAATTTGGATGGAATCTCATCAATTCTTAATCGATAAATTTCTTTATGCTCGTCAAAATTATGCTTATGGCGAACAACGAGACTACTTCGACCATCCGAATACGATCGGTTGGGTCAGAATGGGTGATACAGAGCATCCTAGCGGCGTAGCAGTAGTATTGACTAATGGTGCAGATGGCAGCAAATGGATGGAAATCGGACATCCTAATTGCACCTATATCGATATCACTGAACATGTGCAAGAGCCAGTTACGAGCAATGACGATGGCTGGGCAGAGTTTCGCTGTAATGGTGGCTCAGTTTCGGTGTGGATTCAGCAATCATCTGAATCTAAATAATTTAACCTACCTCTTAAATTTCTGATGAGCATGAAAACCCATAAGAAAGAAGCGATTGAGGCTCAAGCCGATCGAGATTCATTGGTTGAAGCAATTGAAAATTTGCCAGAGCAAGTAATCAAAAATTTTGAAACCATCGATCGGCACCAATATCGCCACCAGCAAAAAGCTACAGCCGATCGCCGAATTCTTAATCGAATTGCTGCTGTTTTCGGTCGTCCCCAATTCCTCTATTTTCAAATAGTATTCTTCGCTATTTGGATTGGATGCACTAACTTAGCAGAACGAAATATTATTACCAAAAATTTCCCCCTATTCGATCTGCATTTACATGGTCTAGAAATTGCTTCACTATTAATTTCTACCGAAGTACTAATCGACCAAAATCACCAGCAAAAACTGAATAAAGAACAATCCCGTCTAATGCTACAGCTCAATCTTCTCACCGAGCAAAAGATTGCTAAATTAATATCATTAGTTGAAGAACTTCGTACCGATCTGCCTAATGTCAAAAATCGCGATGATTTGGAAGCTGAAGTAATGCAGCAGTCGATCGATCCTCAAGCAATTTTAGAAGTTCTCCAACATCATTCAGCACATCTGACACCCACCACTTCTGAAAGCTAAAATTAATGGAAAACAAAGCAGGTTTTGATTCCGTTACGGCATCAGACTACCTAAATATAAATGAACTACTGCCACAGCAAGTAATCGAAAATATCGAGGCGATCGCTTCACATCAAGATCGCCACGACCAAAATTCTACTGCTTTTCAGCGAATCATTGACGATATTGCTGCTGCCTTTAGCCGCTCTCAATTTTTCTACTTTCAGGTGATATTTTTTACAGCTTGGTGGATTTGTAGCTACTTATCAAAGCAACACATTTTATTCACAGACTTCCCCCGATTCAATTTGCGTGAAGAAGGTTTAGATGTGGCTGGATTGTTAATTTCTACTGGAGTTTTGATCTACCAAACCCGTCAGGAAAAAGTCAGTAATGAGCGATCGCTGCTGATGCTCCAACTCAATCTAATTACCGAGCAAAAGATTGCCAAAGTGATATCATTAGTAGAAGAACTGCGAATCGATTTACCTAATGTCAAAAATCGTGCAGATCTAGAAGCTGAAATTATGCAGCAGGCGATCGATCCTCAAGCAATTTTAGAAGTAATCCAACAAACAGCAACCTCCCCAATCATTGAAACCGATCGAGATAAACTAAATGAAACCTAAAGCTTGTCTGATTTTCAACCCTGTTGCTGGACAAGGAAATGCCGAGGAAGATCTCGCTCAGATTCAGTCTCTACTCGATTCAGAGATCGATTTAGAAGTAGTCGTAACTACGGCTGAATGCGAACCTGGACAACTGGCGACAAGTGCGATTGAGCGCGGTGCTACATCGATCATTGCCTCCGGTGGTGATGGCACTTTATCCGCCGTCGCCGCTGGGCTGATGGGCAGTAATATTCCGCTGGGGATAATTTCACGGGGAACAGCCAACGCTTTCGCCAACGCTCTGAATCTACCGACAACGATTCCCGCCGCCTGCGCCTCGATCGTGGCGGGTCATACTCAAGTAGTAGACATGGCTCTGTGTAATGGTTTGCCAATGGTGCTGCTGGCTGGAATTGGGTTTGAAGCCGAGACAGTAGAGCTAGCAGATCGAGATGCCAAAGATCGATTGGGGATGCTGGCTTATATCCTCGCTGGATTCAAGCAAGTGAGCAGTCTCGACCAATTTGAAGTCGAAATCGAGCTAGAAGACAAAATTATTGCAGTTTCCGCCGCTGCTATCACGATCGCTAACGCCGCTCCAGCCAGCTCAATTTTAGCCCAAGGATCGGCGGGAGTCGTATTTGATGATGGAATGCTCGATTTAACAATTGTCGCCCCAGCTACGCCACTAATCGCGATCGCTACCGCCTTCGATCTCCTTAGCTCCACCCTCCGAGGCGTAGCATCCCAGCGCGAAGAAGTCGGTTTTTTGCGATCGAATCGATTCAAAATTACCACCACACCGCCTCAAAAAGTGGTGCTAGATGGCGAGATAATTGGCATGACTCCGATCGATATCGAGTGCATTCCTGGCGGTTTAACCATTTTTGCCCCTCAAACTGAAGGAGTCCAACCGCTAGAACGACTGGAAGGACTACCCAATCTCAAAATTGAGATGAAAGCCTAATTTGGGATCGAGCCGAGATACGTGTAAAGTGGTGTCACTTAGATTAGCAGACCCAAAATTTAGGGGTTTTGAGAAGTCTTAGCAGACAGAAAAGCACCATTTCTCCCCAATTGATATCTGCTAGTTTGAATTAGCAGATATCAATTGACTAAAAAGTTATAAAATTGAACGCCACACATAACAAACATTTCAAGCGAAGTGGCACCTTTTTACACGTATCTCGGCTTGACCCCTAAATGAGATAAAGTTATTATTCAATCTCATTACTCTAGTAAATTTCCTAAATCTTTAGTAGCTTTACCCTGCAACTGATGACGATTATCGTCATAAATCATCAACGTACTCAAATTTTGATGTCTAGACAAGGATTGAGCAGCTCTGACATTCCCCTCACTCACATCTAAATAAGCCGTAATCGCACTATGTCTCACCCGATGGGGTGAAAGATCGATCCCAACAGGTTCAGCATACTTCTTGACGATTCTAGCGATATCTTTACCATCTAATCGATGACCATTATTACTCACAAATAAGGCTGAATTTTCACCACTCGGCTTAACTAGTAAATAGTCATTAATAGCACTAACTACGGCTGGATTGAGATCGATCGATTGCAGTTCTAGTGTCCCCTTCCCCAGAATCATCAATCTACTTTCTTGAGGTAGGAAGTTAGATTGATCGAGTGAAACAATTTCACCCCTTCTCAAAGCATTATCCCATAACAATCTACAGATAGCATAATCACGCTTACCTAATATTGTAGATCGATCGATCTCTGCCAACACACTACGATATTCATCAACAGTCCTCCCTCTCGTATCCCGATATTTCTGACTTCTTAATCCCTTCACATCGCTCAAACTAAAGCCACATAAACCTCGCTTTCTCGCATAATCAACCAACGATTTAAGAGCTGACAAACGTTGATTGATAGTAGCACTAGATAACTTCAAATCGATTAATATCTTTCGATAAGTCAGTACAAAGGTGAGAGCATCAGCTTGAGAGAGTAAGAGAAAGCTCTGAATGGCATCTGAAATTGAAAGATCTGGGTAAACCTTCAGACAAAAATCAGCCAGAGCTTTTGTGTAAGATCTCCGAGTAGTTTCTTTAATCTGAAGATCCAGAAAACTATCCCAGATCTCCACTCTCGAATCGGGGATAATAGAAACGACTTCTAACGCACTATTTATTCTAATTAGTTGAGAAATTGGAATTTGCATTATCTATTACATATTAAATTCGATCGAATCGCTATGATGGCTGATAATTCACGGATGTTTCACATAAATGGAAAAATCTCATCACCCGATTCACCAATAGTTCTGATAGTTTTATCTAACCCCAGATCGATCGCCAATAAGTCAATACCATCAATTAATTTAGAGCGAAAAGCTTCAGAAATTGTCAAATTTTCATAACAATGAAATCTAAGATCGGCATCTGCTTGAAATTTGCTTAATGCAGCTTTTAATGGTATTATAACTCTATAGGCAGTCTCGGCTTTCTCGATTGCTAAATGTGGTATGAATTTCTGATTTCTCAAGAAAGCTAGATCGATCAGATCGCGTGAATGAACGCTAGGATCGTTATATCGATCCGCATTGGCTAATAATTTACTCGTAAAACAATCACTAATACTCAAACACTTAACTGGCGACCAACTCGGTTGACGGGGTGGATCTAACTCGAACCGTGCTTCGGCAATAATTTCCGTCTTAATTGGAATTCCATCGACAATAATCGCCATTCTAATCCCATATTGGTCGGCAGTAAATCGTTCGATTTCTAGATCTGAGTTATCTTTTAATAGAATACGTGGATTGAGATCGCTAATTGCATTACGCAACTTGCGATAGTCAGATCCCAAGGCACAGATAAAGTCAATATCATTACTAGTACGATATTCACCCAGATCTAATGAGATTAGTGTACCACCACCAAAATAAGCTCGACATTCACTCAGAAATTCACAATTTAAACTTTCCAGAACTCTATAAATTAATTGATGATGGTCGATCTGAAAGTCCATAAATTCACTGGATAACCACGATTTGCGATCGAATGCGAGTTGTTTGATAAATGCCAACTCACTAGCAGGAAGATTAGTAATGTGACGATACCGCCAACCACGTTCATAACTAGCAAGCATTTCTAGTTGAGTCAATCGGTAGACATCCGCAATTTGCCAGCCGAGAAATTCTAGAAAAGGTAGTTTATAAGGCTGAACGATCTCCATAATATCAATATTTCCACCAACCAATTCAACCAAATATTTGCGATATACTTTTCATAGTCCGAAATAGTTTGTCAGAACAACCAGGAAAAGTTTTAAAATCAAATCTTTGGTAGAATCTAACTGCATCATCATCAATTGCATCTACTACCACAGCAAAAGAGCCAGTGGCTTTACTGATATTCAGACTACGTTGAAAAGCATCCATGATGATTAATTTTCCCCAGCCAAATCCTTTATAGTCTAAATCTATGGCTAATCTACCGATTAAAGTAACGCCAACAATCGGATATTTAGGCAGCTTTTTAATAATTGCTTCGGGTAATTGTTCCAAATTTATCCCACTCATCGACAGAGTGTAATAGCCAATTATCTTTTGACGAGCGAGATCGTAAATAACATAAGGAATCGCGATGTTTTTCTTTTTATCTTGGGTGGCACAGACATGCAAATATCGATCGAGTTGTTCGTTACCACAGCTAAAAGCTGCTTTATCATGATGAGCGGCGAGGAGTTCAATCGAAAAATCAGTAGATTCAGGATTTAGCACTCACCTTTGTCCCTGTTTACTCATCATCTGCTGGTACCATTTAGCATCAGCAATCCCGCGTTCGCTGGGAGGCTCAGGATTTAACAATGCTTCAGCAAATATTAGCCGATCTCGATCGGTTAATTCAATCAGTTCACGATCTTTAATCGTTTGGGTAGCCGCATCAGCCAAAACGGAAATCATGAATTCAGTCAGGTTCTGTCCGCGTAAGCTGGCGGCTCTCTCCATCAGTTGTTTTTGATCCACCGTTACGCGAGCTTCTAGTCGAGCAGTCTTACCAACTTTATGAGGTTTAGTGGTGGGATCTGTGTCTAGTTCCATGCTTTTAATTCGAGAAATTGGGTGATTTAAGGACATTATATCATAGTACGGCTTTAGAGCGTACAATACTTGAACTGTCAATGTCCGCAAAGGACAATTATCGGACATTAGAATCTGATTAGGTAAATTTGAGGCGTTCGGCTCGATCGTGATATAATTGACTGGTCAAACACCTCTTACCCATATGTCCCAACCATTGCAATATTTGACAAATGAGCAGGGTGAACGTGTTGGAGTCTTATTAGACTGGAACACCTATGCTAGACTTGCCAATCCACTAGGTTTGGATGAGGAATGTTTGGTGGGATTGAGTATCGATGAGTTAACAGCTCTGGCAAGTTGTAAATTGGCTGTGGCAGAGCAAACCCATTTGGACAATCTAGTGTCCAGAAATACAGAATCGTTGCTTTCCACCGATGAAATAGCTGAGTTAGATGACTTATTGGCGAAGGCAGATCGATTAACGATTCTCAAAACTCGTGCTAGATACACGCTCAAGTGCTTGGAACAGAGTGTAAAGGCAGCATGAGTGTTTATATTCGGGTTGAATTACAGCGAAAAATTCGAGATCGCTTTGGTGAATGCTGTGCCTATTGCCAGACAGCAGAATTTCTGACAGCAATGACGTTTGAATTCGAGCATATTATTCCTCTTGCGGTTGGTGGGGAAACGACATTTGAAAATCTTTGTTTTGCCTGTCCATCTTGTAATCGCTATAAGGGAGATCGTCAGACTGCCATCGATCCAGAAAGCGGCGAAACGGTGGCGTTATTTCATCCCCAGGAGCAAGTTTGGAAACAACATTTTGTCTGGAGTGAAATTGAGACGGAAATGAGGGGATTGACAGCGGTTGGTCGAGCTACCATTACTGGATTACAGATGAATCGTCCAGCCTTGGTACGGGCAAGGGCAATGTGGGTTAAATTGGACGAGCATCCGCCAAAGTTGATGTGAATAAATGAGATTGTTTGATGAACTGTATTTTTGTTAGGCGATATGTCTTGAGAGAGGAATAAATAATGGAAGGAAAAGATTTACTAGATCAACTTGAAGTTTGTTGCCCAGTCTGCGGTAGCAATAGTTTCGGGAATGACGAAACAAATACACTCAGTTGTAATGAATGCGATTATTCGGAGCCAGAACATGAGCCAGATTAGTCGTTCTGAGGTTTGGTAGGATCGTGCCCACTAAAGTCCCCCACAATTGCTTTCAATGCTCCAAGGTCGGTAATGATGAGGCTAAGTTAAAGTCTTGCTGGGACAGTAAGCTTTGCCCTGCTAGACGGCATTATCATCGCAATCGTGGCAAGTTGTCGCTAGAACGTAAGGCGAAGCGATTGGGTGCTAGTAATATCGTTGAGATTGCGGTTAATATTCCCACGGGGTTCGCTGCTAGTGTAATTTTCTATCGAGAACGGCAAGATGCGCCAGTACATGCGATCGCGGCTGAGGTATGGCAGAGCGATCAGGGGAAGGTGTTGATGGTACAGCCGATGCACTGTTTGGGTTTGTCTCCGGCTCAGGTGGTGGAGGTGATGGTGGAGATTTTGAAGGCTTGTTCTGGTGAGTTGGGAGTAGAAATTACTAAGTTTGCGAATAAAGTGGAGTTACATCCATCTCAATGTCCAATCTTGGATTGTCCGATAAGTAGTACGAAATATGTCTAAAGTTACCGCGTTATATTTAGGGGCTGAAGTTGAAGATAAGCTCTGGTTCCCCGTTAGGAAGATGATTTGGCATGGGGAGAAGTACCATACTGGATGCGTTGGTGGTGTGAAGGGTTTAATTGAGGCTGCTCCACTGTGGCGGCATTATTTTCAGCCGGAAGCTTTTGGGTTAATTAAGACTACTCGCGATATTCATTGTGATTATGCTTGTAGAATGCCTTTGGATAGACCTGAAGAAATGCCTTGGTATTTACCTAGTTTAGGATTACCAGCAGATATTCTCAATCCAATTGCGTTTGTGGCTAGAAATGGTGGTTATCGGGAAACTGACAGTCTCGATATTTTTCCTGAAGTTGAAGCAGATTCGGATGGTTGTTATCGGTTTTATTTTTTACTCAGGAAGCTGTATTTAGTTGAGGAAGCTGCTGTAGACAAAGTGGTTCGAGGAGATGATATCGAGTGCGGTGATGGCTGGGCAATCCATCAACCGACAGGGAACAGGATTGGGATTTTGCCAGGTTATATTAGAGCTTTATTTACAGAGCACAGATCGCAGGTAGAGATGAAAGTTCACCAAGTCAATATGGAAGGACTTCTACAAGAGAGATTATTATGTTCGTTGACTTGTAAGGGATTTATCCCTTTTACTACTGCTGAATATTTGCCACTAGGAGATCTCAATTGATATCTTCATTTTCAATTTATCGAGTTGAGCCAAAAGATCGCTATGGTACTGACACAGGTGTTGATGCTGAGGGTCGTTTTTACAAGTATTGGTGCAATCATCCCGAACTGGGGCATTGTTTATTTAAAGCCGCAAGTCCCGATGGATTAACTCCTAGAGAACGTCGCTGGGATTGGAGTGAGAAGGTTGCGGCTGAACTAGGGAAGTTGTTGGGTTTACCCATCGCTCGGACTGAGTTTGCGGTTGGATATGCTCAAGAGCTTGGGGGTTACATTGATGGGACTTTATCAGTAGATTATACGCCTATGAATGGGCAAGTAATGAGCTGTCGTCGGTTTCTGTCGATCGTCGATCCACTGTATGAGGTGGAGTCGGTAGATGGTTTAGATGCGTATAATGTTGAGAATGTTCTAAACTATCTGCAAAGGCACTCGGTTGGTTTACCGCTGAATTGGTATCCGCCATTGGGAATTGAAAATGGTGCAGATGTGATGGTGGGATATCTACTATTCGATGCGTTGATTTCGGCAACAGATAGACATGATGAAAATCTAGAGCTGGCTATTTTAGAAGCGGGCTATTTTCTCTGTCCAACTTTCGACCACGGTGATAGTTTGGGTGTTAAGTTGTTAGCTGAGTCTAGAGCAAACGAGTATCGACGTGCAAGAAGAGTTGGGGCGGTGAATATGAGCATCGTAAGTCACCCTTCAAATCTTGTCCCACAGCAGCTAGAACTAGATTTGTGGCAGATACTAGCTGTCGCGCAAACCGAACCTACTACGGTCGGGTTTATCGAGCTGTGCGGTCATTTAGATGGGTTGAATCTGGTTGATGGGGCGCGGGCGATTGGAGAGATTGCCGAGATTTATCGAGTTCGAGCGGAGACAATTTTAACTGAGATTACTGCGGCTTATTTACCAGTTAAAGAGCCAATTGTACCTGATGAGTTATGGGCGCATCTGTATCGTTCTACTTTTATTTTACGGGATGAGCATCTGTATTTGGAAGTGGAGCATGATTATCCAATAGAGCGTCAGTCGGTGATTAAGTTGGGGGTGGAGGCGGATGAGGTGGCTGCTTGCGTGATGATTCAGGCGGTAATGGGAAATGCTCACGAGGAAGAGATCGAGCTGTGGGCGAGTCGGATTCGGGGGGTGATGGTGGAATGTGGGGAGATGTTGTTGGTGGAGTTGCAACAGAAATCGGGTTTGAATCTGGTAGATTTATGGTTGGGGCTGTTGTTGGGGGATACTGGTTGTGTGGTTAGTCGTCAGTTGGACTATGAAATTGATTTTAATGTCGATTTTTACGATCGATCTGGGATTTGGATCGTTGAGCTAGCAAGGTAAGCATTAATTGATGTGATTGAGTAATATTAGGGGCAAAATGTCGAAACAGAATCCAGAGAATCCAAGCAAATCGAATCAGTTCCTCAAGGCTTTAACTCAACCAGAAATTACTCTATTACTTGATGCATTATTAGGAGTTTTATCTTCTGAATTAAAGGAACAAGCTATCTCCCAACTTTCGGCAGACACCCAACAAACTGTCAGACAAATCCTCGATCGACCATTGCTTCAAGCTGCAACGAAATCGACTGTGATAGAAACAGTTTCTCTGGCAAAACAGGCTGAGATTTGGTCTGAACTTTGGCGAGAGTGGGATACAATTGTCTGCGAAGCTGCGGAAGAGGAAGGGAAATATATTGTTCGAGAAGCTGATTGGGAACAACCTTACTTTGACACGACTACATTTATTGAAGATTTAGAGAGTGTTGCCAATAAAATGCAACCGCTAATCAAAATCGCCTTCGAGCATAAATTTAGTCCCGAACCTGATTTTGTCACAGCACTTCTGGACGCAGAAACAGATGTTACTTCAGGCATTCCAGATTGGATGGAAATTGATGGGTTGTGTTTAGAGCAGCATTTAACTGATTGTTTATTGCAAGGAGAATGGCTAAATATTCGGCATCAAGGACAAGATGCTTTTCAGTTTGCAGAGTGTATTCGCGAGTACGAACAGCAATTCGAGGAAATACAATTAGATAGTGATACAGTTTTTGAGTTTCTAATTCAGTTATCTGAACCAGATCGGCAAATTATCTTAACAGGATTAACCGCAAACAAAGAAACGGCTATTTGGAAAAGTGTACTAGCAAATATACATTCTTGTTGGCAACAGTTTTATTTGCATTCGATCGAGCAATATGCACCAGATCGCTACCTAAAAGAATTGCGAACAACAATTCCGCAACAGTGGCAAAATGGGTTGCCGATTATTGAGGAATTATTGAATCAACAGAATTATTCAGAAAGTTTGGTAGCGATCGAAGAAACACTCAGTTCATTACTGAAAAACAATCGCAGTGATGTAGCCTGGACACCGGAAACTTCAATGTTGGTAGCTATTTCAGGTTTATATTATGATAGCAATTCTACCAATATTAATATGTTGCTGCGCTACTATCAGCAAACTGCACAGGGATTGAATCAAACCGAACGAGCTAATGCACTAGAAATTCAACAAATAGGGATCGATCGATGGTTTAATTGGTCGAAGATGTTTGCTGCTTTTGTTGAAACTTCTCTATCAGAATCTACTCGTCAAGCTTTGTTTACATCCTGGAAAGATTATGTCGTGAGTCGAACTAACTCTTATAGCTGGAAAAAAGTTGATAGCTGGTGGCTTTGTTGGTTGATTGACAGTATTGACGATCGCCAAAAAGGAGTAAGTTGGTTTCAATCACAAATAACTCAATGGCTGGATAATCTACCTATAGATAAAACTCAATTAGGCGAGAATTACGATCGACTGCGATTGTTGACTAAAGATTTGACAGAGATCTATCATCAAGGACAATCTAGCTATTCTCAATTCTATCTAGTAGTGATTCACCCTAAAGGATTTTCTACTCAAAGTGATGAATCTCGACGAGAGTATCTAAAAGCATCTGCACCAGATAATTTGTTCGATCTGGTGATGAATTATTGGAAAGTCAATCTTCACCAATTTGTGCCGAAACCGGAGTTAGTCCAGAATGCTGAGTACACAAAACATGCTCAGTGGATGGTTGCATTGAAGGAACTATCACCACAAGACTATGAAACTCTCTTGGCTCAGTGGAAAGTGGTACATAAACGCCGAATTAATCTGTGGAAAGCTATGAAACAGATGGGGTCAGCTAAGATGAATGTCCGAGTAACTATCGAGGTTTCAACGCCCCCAACTGCCATAGCTATAGCAACAGATGAGTGAATATCAAGATGAGTGAATATCAATATTACGAATTTCAGACGATCGACTGTCCGTTGACACCAAAAGAACAGGCAGAAATTAAAGAGCTATCTAGTCGGGTAAAACTGACACCGACTCAAGCAATATTCCTCTATAACTATGGGGATTTTCGCAACAAGCCAGAAGATGTATTGACTAAATACTTCGATCTGATGTTTTATATCGCTAACTGGGGGACTTGGCGATTGATATTTCGGTTCCCAAAAGCGATCGTCGATCCGAAATTATTTCAAATTTACACTTTACGCAATGCCATAACAATTACCCAAACTTCCAAATATATTGTCCTAGATCTTGAAATTAATCAGGAGGAGGGAGGAGCATCAGGCTGGATCGACGGCGAGGGCTGGTTGTCCAAATTGTTGCCACTGCGGGAAGATCTGTTGGGTGGAGATCTGCGCTTGTTATATCTGGTATGGCTACGAGTGGCTTCAGAACTGGCGGGATATGTGTTGGATGAAGATCCAGTTGAACCACCAATTCCCGCGAATCTGAGCCAGCTTTCACCTGCTCTGAAGGAATTTATCAAACTGGTAGAACTCGACTCCGATTTGGTTGCGGCTGCGGCTCTGGAAAGTCCGAATCGAGAAACGGGTAAGGATTCACCGTTGGAAGGCTGGCTATCTGCGCTGACAGAAGCAGAACGGCAAGAATTCTTACTCAAACTCGTTCGGCGCGAACCTCATGCTGACTTACAATTGATTAATCGATTGAAAGAGTTAGCAGGGGCTGGAAAATCGACTCCTCAGTCAGTTCCAGGACATCGACGATTATCAGAATTACAAGAAATTGCTAATACGGTAAAAGAGCAGCGTCAAGAGCAAGAACGAAATGCAGCCAAAACAAAGCGGAATCAAGCATTAGCAGCACTAGCACCGAAGGAAGCCCAAACCTGGGAACGAGTGGTAAAGCTGATTGAATTTAAACAATCTCAACCTTATGATGAGGCAACTGCTTTACTCAAAGATTTGCGCGATTTGGCAGAACAGCAGGGACGATTGCCTGAGTTTAGCAAACGCTTTGAGCAACTCAAGTCGGACTACAGCAGTCGTCCAGCATTAATGAAGCGATTTAGATCGATCCGTGTTTGAGATTTACGAACAAATAATCTCTGGAAATATCAAGTTTATTGTAGGCAAAAACTTTAATGCAAGATCGAGTAATTGACTATTTAGAAGAACACATTCCCGAACTAGCAGAGTCTGCGGTAACTCAAGCTTATTGGCAGTCTTTAGCGGCTGGAAATAGCGTCTTAGAAAGTGAAAATGGGATTATCTACGAACGGTTTCCTGATGGTTCTAGTAAGATGGTGAAAGCGATTGAGCCACCCACTCCAGTCGCAATTGGGGCGAGACGGAAATTATTATGAACGCTCGAATGTTCGTCTAAATTATGCGAAATCTGCTGATTGTTGAATCTGCTGGCAAAATTAAAAAGCTCAAAAGCATCCTCGGCTCCGACTGGGATGTCAAGGCTTCAATCGGGCATATTCGCCAACTCGCCAATGATGGAGAAGGCTCGCTGGGGTTTGAATTGGGTTCAAATACAATCGACTGTCGCTACATTCCCCGCGACGACAGAGCTAAACAAACGATCGCTGGACTAATCGCCGCAGCCAAACAAGCAGATCGAGTATTCATCGCCTCAGATCCCGATCGCGAAGGCGAGGTCATCGGTTGGCATATCGCTCAAGTATTAAAGCTCAAACAGCCCCAGCGTGTTGTCTATCAGGAGATTACCGAGTCTGCTGTCAAAAAAGCAATTGCTTCTCCCCGCTCCCTAGACATGGCTCTAGTAGAAGCAGGTAGGTGTCGCGATTGCCTGGATAAATTGGTGGGCTATAAAGGATCGCCGCTAATCTGGCGACTCAACAACGGAGCCAAAAGCGTCGGTAGAGTCCAGTCTGCAACCCTTCATCTAGTTTGCCAACGAGAGCGGGAAATTCAAGCCTTCATACCTCAAGATTATTGGTCGGTATTTGTAGACTATGCTGAAGGGTTCAGAGCCTTCTACAATGGCACTGCTCAGGCTGTCTCGCCAACAGCAGATGAGGAAACTAGCGATGATGCGGGAGCGATCGAAAAAGTCGCCGAATCGACTCGCATATTGAGTCAAGCTGAAGCTGACAGGTTAGTGGAAATCGGTAAAGCTAACCCCCATCAAGTTAAAACCATTGAAGGTAAACTTGCACCCAAAAAGCCACCCGCTCCATTTATCACCTCATCGCTCCAACAAGCGGCAGGTTCGCGATTGAAGTTTAGTCCCGAACATACGATGTCCGTCGCTCAGAAGCTCTACGAAGCGGGGTTAATCACCTATATGCGGACTGATTCGGTCGAACTCAGTCAGGATTTTTGTAAAGCTGCAAGGGAATGGCTGATGTCCCATGACAAAGATAATGTACCGACGAAGGTATCGAAACAGCGCAGTTCTAAAGACGCTCAGGAAGCTCATGAAGCGGTCAGACCGACAGATATCACCAAAGCCTCAAGCGAACTCAAACAGCAGCTTTCAGCGGATGAATTCGCGCTGTACGTGATGATTTGGATGCGATCGATCGCTTCCCAATGTAAACCCGCACAGATTCGTAAAACCACGATCGTTACTCAATCTGGCGAGATCCAGTGGCAAGCCAGAGGGCAAATGCTGGAATTTGCTGGCTATGCCAAGTATTGGAAGGACATTAGCGGTGATGCCGTATTGCCTAGCTTGCAACCAAAACAACCACTTACCGCAGCGAATGTCAGTCACGAGCAAAAGCAAACCCAACCACCACCATGTTATAGCGAGCCTAAACTCGTTCAATTGATGGAACGTCGTGGCATCGGTCGTCCTTCAACTTATGCGCCGACGATTGCCACACTCAAGCAGCGTAATTATGTCGAGTTAGTCAAGAGCAAAGTGCAACCGACGACTGTGGGTTTGCAAGTAGATGATTTTCTGATGCAAGCTTTGCCAGAGTTGATTCAATCGGAGTTTACTGCGGGGATGGAAACTCAACTCGATGCGATTTCCAAGGGTCAGCAGGAATGGCAAAGTTATCTAATTGAATGGAACCGGAGCTATTTCGCACCAGCGTTAAGTAAGGCGACTAAGAATCTACCGGAGCAGGATTATGGATCGTTTCAGGGAAAGGAGCTAGAGAAATCACGTTTTAAATGTCCGACTTGTAGCAAGTCGATGTCGAAGGTACCGACAAAGAAGGTGAAGAAGGGCTATTTTCTCAAGTGTGAGGATGGCTGTAAAGATCCAGATGGCAAAGGGTTAGTGATGTTTTGGTCGGATCGATCCAATGAATGGCAGATTCCGCAACCTAAAACCGAGCAGTCATCGCCAGCGAAGCTCACCGAACATTCTTGTCCAGTTTGCCGGAAACCGCTAGAAGAATACAATTACAGTAAGGATGGGCAAGCAAAATCAATGCTGCGATGTTCGGATGCGGAAGCTAGAACCAAG